>NZ_JBOFOO010000090.1:0-3579 GCF_051659485.1 Craterilacuibacter sp.
GGACTCGGGACTCGGGACTCGGGACTCGGGACTCGGGACTCGGGACTCGGGACTCGGGACTCGGGACTCGGGACTCGGATTTCAGTGTTGCGAACCGACCCAAGCACGTCAACACCGCGGCTCCCAAATCCCGGCTCCCCGATCCCGAAAAACCAAACCCGCCAGCCGCCCCCATTCCCCATTCCCCATTCCCTATTCCCCATTCCCCAACAGCGCCAGCAGCGCCGCCTGCTGCCCCGCATCCAGCCGCTCTCCGGCCAGCTTCACCGTGGCCAGCCCCAGAGCGCGGTACAGCGCCCCGTCGTCCGGCTCCAACACTGTCAGATGCTGCGCCACAGTGCCGGCATCGCCGCGCCCAATGGGGCCGGTCAAGGCTTGCGCCGGCCCTAGCGCCAGCGCGTTGCCCAGCGTTTGCGTCATCAGCGCACCCAGCAGGCGACGGGCAGTGGCATCATCAACCCCGGCCGCCGCCACTACGCCTTGCGCCAGACTCAGCAGCGTCACCAGATAATTGGAGGCGATACTCAGGGCGGCGTGATAGCCCACCTTGCCGCCGGGCTTGAGATAGAAGGGCTCGCCAGCGATGGCCTGCACCAGCATCGCCAATTGCCCGCAGGCATCGCCATCGCCCTCCAGCGCACACAGCGTGCCGCCAAACGTCTCCAGCGCACGCTCAGGCTCGGCGAAAGAAAAAGCCGGATGCAGGCTGGCTGTCAGCGCACCTTGCGCCGCCAATGGCGCAAGCTGCACCGAGTCCAGCGCACCGCTGGCATGAAATACCACTGAACCCGCCGGCAAGACCCGCGCCTCGGCCAGCGCCGCCGCAACAACTGCGATTGCCCCATCCGGCACCGCCAGCAAGGTCAGATCGGCCGCCGGCAGCTCGGCCAGTCGCGTCAAGGCCCGCGGTGCCCCGACAAAGGCCGCCGCCTCGCGAGCGTGCGCCGCTTCGCGGCACAATACGGCCGTCACATGATAAGCGCCGGACAACACCGCCAGACGGCCCAGCACCTTACCCAAGCGCCCGCCGCCCACAATATTCAAACTCTTCACGCTGACTCTCCTCTTCCGTGATTGACGCGCCCCGCGCCAAATATCATCATGGCATTACCAACACTGGGGAGCGTGCTCATGTATTTATGGATGCTATTAGCGGCTGCCACCGTTCTGCTGCTGTACGCCATCAGCCTGTATAACGGTCTGGTCAGGCTCAAGCATGAAGTCACCCGCAGCTGGGCCAATATCGATGTGCTGCTAAAACAACGCCACGACGAGCTACCCAAGCTGGTGGCCGTGTGCCAGCAATATGCCCGCTTCGAACAGGCCACGCTTACCCGGGTGATGGAAGCACGCGCCGCCATACGCAGTGCCGCACGCACGGGCGACGTGGCACGCATAGGCGAGCAGGAAGGCCAGCTACGCGGCTTGCTCGGCCAGATTTATGCCGTGGCCGAAGCCTATCCCGAGCTCAAGGCCGACCAGCAGTTCAGCCTGTTAAGCGAGCGCATCAGTACGCTGGAAAACACCATCGCCGACAGGCGCGAACTCTACAACGAAGCGGTCAACCTCAACAATGTACGCATCGAGCAGTTCCCCGACGTTTTGATTGCGCAGGCACTGGGCTTTAGCAAGGCCAGCCCCTTGCGCTTCAGCAGCGGGGACAAGGCCGATGTGGATATGGCCGCACTTTTTGGGCGCTGAAGTTTTTAGCGGCGCACGCCCAGGCTGGAGCCAGCGCTACGCCGCATTACTGCTTTATCCGGCCCTGCTGTGGAGCAGCTGGCAACTGCGCTTTTTGCCGCTGCAAAGCCTGCTGCTGGCAGGCAGCATCGCCTGCGGGCTTGGCCTGTGGGCGCTCAATTATCGCCGCTACCGCGCGGTGGCCGATACACCGACCGCCCGCACCCGCAGTGCGGCACTGGGTTACACCGAATTCTACGGCCACAGCCGCGCCCACACGCAAGCCCCGCTGTTCTCGCACATCTCCGGCCGCGCCTGTGTCTGGTATCGCTGGCACAAGCAGTATCAGGGGCAAGGCTATCGCCAGCGCGGCATCGAATCGGGGCAAAGCGAAGCCAGCTTCTTGCTGCAGGACGACAGCGGCGGCGAAGTGATCATCCACCCCGAAGGTGCCGGCATCGAGCCCGCACACCAGCGCGTGACAGTGGATGACGGCTGGCGCATCACCGAACAATGGATAGCCGCAGGCGACCCGCTCTATGTACTGGGCACGCTGTCGGCCATCGGCGGCGCCCCCCTCGACGCACAGTTGCGCGCAGAGGTGAAGCTCGAACTGGAACAGCTCAAGCAGGATCAGGCACAACTGCTGGCGCGCTTCGATGGCAATCGCGACGGACGCATCGACCAGCAAGAATGGGAAGAAGCGCGCCAAAGTGTCGCCGCACAAGTGCGGCGCGAATATGCCGAGCTAGCCGCCGCACCGCCAACCCATCACCTGATGGCGCCGGCTGATGGCCGCCCCTATCTGATCAGCCCGCGCTCGCCACGGGCGACCGCCCGCCATTTTCGCACCCTGGCCTGGCTGCATCTTGCCGCCGGCACGCTGGCCTGCCTGCTACAGCTCTACATCTGAACACCCCAAGGAGAAAGCCATGAAAATAGAAACCCTCGCCGTGCATGCCGGTTACAGCCCGGACCCGACCACCAAATCGGCGGCCGTACCGCTGTACCAGACGGCCAGCTACGCCTTTGACAGCACCCAGCATGGCGCCGACCTGTTCGACCTCAAGGTGGCGGGCAATATCTACACCCGCATCATGAACCCGACTACCGATGTGCTGGAGCAGCGCGTCGCCGCACTCGAAGGCGGCATCGGCGCGCTGGCGGTGGCCTCCGGCATGGCGGCCATCAGCTACGCGATCCAGACCATCGCCGAGGCCGGCGACAACATCATCGCCACCAGCACCCTGTATGGCGGCACCTATAACCTGTTCGCCCACACCTTCCCGCAATTGGGGATCAAGGTGCATTTCGTCGACCACCGCGACCCGGCGTCCATCGCGCAATATGTGGATGCGCGCACCAAGGCGGTGTTTTGCGAGTCGATCGGCAACCCGCTGGGCAACGTGGTCGACTTCGCCGCCTTCGCCGATGAAGCACACAAGCACGGCCTGCCGCTGATTGTCGACAACACCGTGCCCAGCCCTTACCTGTGCCGCCCGTTCGAACACGGCGCCGACATCGTGGTGCACAGCCTGACCAAATATCTGGGCGGCCACGGCACCAGCATCGGCGGCATCATCGTCGATTCCGGAAAATTCCCGTGGGGCGAACACGCCGGGCGCTTCGTGCGCCTGAATACGCCGGACGTCAGCTACCACGGTGTCAACTACGTCGAGGTGCTGGGGGCGGCCGCCTATATCGCCCGTGCCCGCGTGGTGCCGCTCAGGAATATGGGCGCAGCCATCTCGCCGTTCAACGCGCGTGAAATCCTTATCGGTATCGAAACGCTGGCGCTACGCATGGACCGTATCTGCGACAACACCCTCAAGGTCGCGCAATATCTGGCCGCGCACCCGAAAGTGGAATGGGTCGAATACGCGGCACTGGAAGGCAACC
>NZ_JBOFOO010000091.1:0-18616 GCF_051659485.1 Craterilacuibacter sp.
TGCGCCCCGGTCAGTTGCTGTTTACCTATCTGCATCTGGCGCCGGACCCGGACCAGACGCGTTTGCTGGTCGAATCGGGCGCCATTGCCGTCGCGTATGAAACGGTGACCGATGACAAGGGCGGCCTGCCTTTGCTGGCACCAATGTCGGAAGTCGCCGGGCGTATGGCGATTCAGGCCGGTGCCCATGCTTTGGAAAAGGCGCAGGGTGGCCGCGGTGTGTTGCTGGGTGGTGTGCCTGGTGTCGCGCCGGCCAAGGTCGTCGTGCTGGGCGGCGGAGTGGTGGGCTTGAATGCAGCACGCATGGCCATGGGGCTTGGCGCCGAGGTTTCCATTCTCGATAAATCGCTGCCGAGGCTAAAGGAAATCGACATGCTGTTTGGCGGGCGTATCAAGACGCTGATGTCGAACAGTGTGAATATCGACGATGCGATACGCGAAGCGGACATGGTGATCGGTGCGGTGCTGATACCCGGTGCGGCGGCACCCAAGCTGGTGACGCGCAAAATGCTGGGTACGATGAAGCCCGGGGCGGTGCTGGTCGATGTCGCCATCGATCAGGGCGGGTGTTTTGAAACCAGCCGGCCGACGACACACAAGGAGCCGACCTATGTAGTGGACGGTATTGTTCATTACTGCGTCGCCAATATGCCAGGTGGCGTGGCGCGTACCGCCACGATGGCGCTGACCAATGCGACCCTGCCTTATGCGCTGGAGTTGGCCGATAAAGGCTGGGTACGTGCCTTGCAGGACAATGCGCATCTGCGCGATGGCCTGAATGTGTGTTGCGGCAAGGTCACCTATGCTGCTGTCGCCAGTGCGCTGGGCTACACGTTTGTTAATCCGGTCGAGGCTATCAAGGCCGCCGGCTGATTTTGTCCAAGAGGTATTTATGCTGCAAAAACCGGTGATCGGCATTCCTTGCGACCTCAAGATGATAGGTCACTTCCCGTTTCATGCGGTGGGCGATAAATATGTTGCCGCGGCCGCCGGCGCGGCGGGTGGGGTGCCGATACTGATTCCGTCGCTGGGGGACGAGGCGCAAATACGTGCTTTATTGCAGCTGGTCGATGGCCTGCTTTTGCCGGGTTCGCCTTCGAATGTCGAGCCGCGGCATTATCAGGGTGAACCCAGTCGCAGCGGAACCCTGCACGATCCGGCGCGCGATGCCACCACCTTGCCGCTGATCCGGCTGGCACTGGAAGAGGGTGTGCCGCTATTGGGTATTTGCCGGGGGTTTCAGGAGATCAACGTCGTTCTGGGGGGGGAGCTTTTTCAGCATGTACAGGAAGAAGCGGGCAAGCTGGACCACCGCGAGCCTGCCACCGATGATCTCGAACTGATGTACGGCCCGGCACATGATTTATCCATCGTGCCGGATGGCTGGCTGCATCAGTGGACCGGCAAGAGCACGGCCCACATCAATTCGATTCACCAGCAGGGTATCAAGCGTTTAGCCGATACGCTGGTTGCCGAAGGCTATGCCAGCGATGGCCTGGTTGAAGCCTACCGGGTTGAGGGGTCGGCTGCTTTTGCCTTTGCCGTGCAATGGCATCCGGAGTGGAAGTATTGGGAGAACACGCTCTCACAAGCCATTTTCAAGGCTTTCGGTGACGCTTGCCGGGAGCGCCGTATGCGACGCAACCTGTAGTCGCAGACTCGGTATCCAGAGCCGGTCAACCGGCCGTAACATTAGGGAAATTACTATGTTTCAACAAAATCTAGACTGGCTGCGCGAACACCGTATTACAGAGATGGAATGCATCGTTCCGGATATGACCGGAGTGGCGCGAGGCAAAATTGTCCCTAAGGACAAATTCATCAGCGAAACGGAAATGCGTCTTCCGGAGGCTGTACTGATGCAGACGGTTACCGGTGACTATCCGGATGACAGTATGCTCGACCTGACTGATCCGGATATGGTGCTGCAACCGGATCCGACCACACTGCGTCTGGTGCCATGGGCGACAGACCCAACCGCACAACTGATTTATGACTGCTTCCGTGCCGATGGTACGCCGGTCGATATCGCGCCACGCAATGTACTGCGCCGCGTGCTGGCACTGTACGATGCCAAAGGCTGGGCGCCGGTGGTGGCGCCCGAGATGGAATTTTACCTGCTGTCTCCCAATCCCGATCCTGATATTCCGCTGTCGCCGCCAGTCGGTCGTACCGGCCGTGCCGAATTCGGCCGCCGTTCGTACTCTATCGATGCCGTCAATGAATTCGACCCATTGTTCGAGGATATCTATGACTACTGTCATGCGCAGAATCTGGAAGTCGATACCCTGATTCACGAAGTCGGCACCGCGCAGATGGAGATCAACTTCCTGCACGGCGACGCGATGTCGCTGGCCGACCAGGTCTTCCTGTTCAAGCGTACCGTGCGTGAAGCCGCGTTCCGCCACAATATGTACGCGACCTTTATGGCCAAGCCGATGGAAGGCGAGCCGGGCAGCGCCATGCATATCCACCAGAGTCTGGCGGACAAGGAAACCGGCAAGAATATCTTCAGTAATCCGGATGGCTCGCCATCCGGGCTGTTCTTTAATTTTATTGCGGGCTTGCAGCATTACCTGCCGGAAGTGATGCCGCTGTTCGCGCCGTATGTTAATTCCTTCCGTCGTCTGTCGCCGTATATGGCTGCACCGACCAACGTCGAATGGGGCTACGACAACCGCACCGTCGGCCTGCGCGTGCCGCATTCCAGCCCGGCCGGCCGGCGCGTGGAAAACCGAGTCCCCGGCGTGGACGTCAACCCATATATCGCGATGGCAGCGACGCTGGCTTGTGGTTACCTTGGCATCATCAATAATATGAAGCCGCGGGACCCGTGCCAGAGCGATGCTTACGAGTTGCCTTACCAATTCCCGCACTCGACCGAAGAGTCCTTGGTGCGCTTGGCGCGTTGCCAGGATATTGCCGAGATTCTCGGGCCGCGTTTCGTGAAGATGTATGTGGGGATGAAGCAGAAGGAATTCTCCGAATACTTCCGCGTGATTAGCCCGTGGGAGCGCAAGTTCCTGTTGCTGCACGTTTAACAGGACTTAAGGCTGTCAAACAAGATGCCCGCATGAGCGGGCGTCTCCTAACCAGGAGGAGAAACCGATGAGCCAGCAACGTACAACCCAAGATTGGCGCGCCATGGATGCCGCCCACCACCTGCATCCTTTTTCTGACACCCAGAGCCTGAATGCGCAGGGCCCGCGCGTCATTACCCACGCGGACGGGATTTATCTATGGGATTCGGAAGGCAATAAGATCACCGACGGAATGGCCGGCCTGTGGTGCGTGAATATCGGTTACGGTCGCAAGGACCTGCCTGAAATCGCCAAGCGCCAGATGGAAGAGCTGGCTTATTACAATACCTTTTTCAGGACGACACACCCCAAGGTGGCCGAGCTGTCTGCTTTGCTTGCCAGTATTGCACCTGAAGGTTTCGAGCATGTGTTTTACACCAACTCGGGTTCGGAGTCGGTCGATACCATGATACGCATGGTGCGTCACTACTGGAGCTCGGTTGGCAAGCCGGAAAAAAAGGTCCTGATCGGGCGCTGGAACGGCTACCACGGTTCCACCATAGGCGGGGCTTCACTGGGTGGCATGACCTATATGCACGAGCAGGGTGATCTGCCTATTCCGGGTATCGTCCATGTCGAACAGCCTTGGTATTACAAGCACGGCAAGGACCTGACGCCGGAAGAGTTCGGGCTCAAGGCTGCGCAGTGGATTGAAGATAAGATTCTTGAAGTCGGTGCCGACAAGGTGGCCGCATTTGTCGGCGAGCCTATTCAGGGCGCAGGCGGCGTGATTATCCCGCCTTCGACCTACTGGCCGGAAGTCGAGCGCATCTGCCGCAAATACGACATCCTGCTGGTAGCCGACGAAGTGATCTGCGGTTTTGGCCGTACCGGCGAGTGGTTTGGCCAGACCCTATTTGGCTTCAAGCCGGATATGTTTACCACCGCCAAAGGCCTGTCGTCCGGTTATCTGCCCATCGGTGCGGTGTTTGTTGGTGAGCGGGTTGCCAAGGGCCTGATCGAAGAGGGTGGGGACTTTAACCACGGTTTTACCTATTCGGGTCATCCGGTATGCAGTGCCGTGGCGCACGCCAATGTGGCCGCACTGCGCGACGAAGGTATTGTCGATCGGGTCAAAAATGACACAGGGCCGTATATGCAGCAGCGCTGGCGTGAAGTGTTCAGCCAGTTTGCCCATGTAGATGATGTGCGCGGTGTCGGCCTGATTCAGGCCTTTACGCTGGTGAAAAACAAGGCGACACGCGAGCTGTTTGCTGACTGGGGTGTGGCCGGTACGCTGTGCCGCGATATTTTCTTCAAGCACAATCTGATTATGCGTGCCTGCGGTGACCACATTGTGTGTGCGCCACCTTTGGTTATCAGCAAGGATGAAATTGATGCCATGCTGGCGACGGCAGAAAAATGCCTGCAGGAGTTCGAACAGGCGATCAATAGCCGCAGCTAAATCTTGGCCCCAAGTGGGCTAATGGGCAGAATATTCACCCGTATCCGGCATGCTTGTCATGCGGGATACGGGTTTGTTTTTTTCAACCAAACAGCATGCGTGCTAATCGCTAGAGTTTATGAATAGTTTTATTGTTTTTAGTTACGGGTGACTATTGGTAAGATGGTGTAATACAATAAAAATAATTTATTTATAGCTTACGGATGCTCAGTCCGTGCGCTGACAATTGGCAGCCCTGATGGGGGCTGATCCGTCATTCCAAGGGCCTGCATGTTTATACCTATTGGTTACGTTGTCATCTTGGCAGCATGTTTTGGGGGGTTCGCCTTAGCCGGCGGCCATCTGGCGTCCTTGTTTCAGCCTGTTGAATTGCTGATTATTGGTGGTGCCGGGTTTGGGGCTTTTCTGGCTGCGCATGGCGGTGCGCCGCTGAAGGCAACCGGCAAGGCTCTGCCCAAGGCATTCAAGGCCTCGCCTTACAACAAGGCCTTTTATATGGACTTGTTTGCCCTGTTGTTTGAAATCCTGGCCAAAGTCCGGAAAGAGGGACTGATGTCGGTCGAGGCCGATGTCGAGGCGCCGGAGAGTAGTCCGCTTTTTTCCAAGTATCCGGCAATTCTGGCGGATCATCATGTGGTCGAGTTTATGACCGATTATTTGCGCCTGATGGTCGGGGGCAGCCTGAATGCTTTCGAGATTGAAAACCTGATGGATGTCGAACTGGAAGCCCACCATCACGAAGCCGAGGTGCCGATTGGTGCGGTGAAAAGTCTGGCCGATGGTTTGCCGGCTTTCGGTATTGTGGCGGCGGTGATGGGGGTGGTGCATACCATGGAGTCGGTAGGCTTGCCGCCGGCCGAACTGGGCAAGCTGATTGGTGCGGCACTGGTGGGGACTTTTGTGGGTATTTTGCTGGCTTATGGCTTTGTGGCGCCGGTTGCGACTGCGATGGAGCATAAGATGGCCGATGAGTCGCGTGTGTATCAAACCATCAAGGTGACCTTGTTGGCCAGCCTGAATGGTTATGCGCCGCAAGTGGCGGTCGAGTTCGGGCGCAAGGCGCTGGCAGGTCATGATCGCCCGTCTTTCCGCGAGTTGGAAGATCACGTCAAACAGGCCAAGGCCAAGTAAGGCAGGGAGTAAGGCATGGCCGACGAATCACAACGCCCCATTATCGTCAAACGCATCAAAAAAGGTGGCCACGGCCATCATGGCGGGGCATGGAAGATTGCCTACGCCGACTTTATGACGGCGATGATGGCTTTTTTCCTGCTGATGTGGCTGTTGGGCTCAGCCTCGCAAGGCACGCTAAATGGCATCGCCGATCATTTCAAGACCCCGCTCAGAGTAGCGCTGTCCGGTGGGTCGGGTGCTGGAGATGCCACTTCCATGATCAAGGGCGGCGGTACCGATCTCACCCGTCAGGCCGGGCAGGTCAAGCGTGGCTACAAGGATCCGGGTGAACTGGCTTTAGAGAAAAAGCGCTTGCAGGCCTTGCAGCAGAAGCTGCAGGCGGATATCAATACCAGTAATGTGTTGAAGTTTTACAAGAACCAGTTGCGGCTGGAGATGACGCCGGACGGTTTGAAAATCCAGATTGTCGACGAGAAAAACCGCCCGATGTTCGCTTCGGGCAGTGCCGAAATTTTGCCGCATACCCGCGAAATCCTGCGTGAGCTGGGCTACGAGCTGAACGCAGTGCCCAATATGTTGAGCGTATCGGGGCATACCGATGCCACCCCTTTTTCCGGGGGGCAAAAGGGGTATAGCAACTGGGAACTGTCGGCCGACCGTGCCAATGCCGCGCGGCGCGAGTTATTGCTGGGCGGAATGGATCCGGTAAAAATTCTGCGTGTAGTGGGCCTGGCCAATGCCAATCCGTTGACGCCGCAAAACCAGTTCAGCCCTGAAAACCGCCGTATCGCCATCGTGATTCTCAATCAGGACACTGTTGACCGTATCCGTAGCGATGGTTTGTCGGCCGAAGAGCCTGTAACGGGTGATGCCGCCAGCGGCGCGCAGTAATCGTGCACCTGTTGCGCGCTGTTGTCTTGCTGCTGCTGGCTGCGGTTTTGGCGTGGCTGGTTTGTGCGCCCGCCGTGCAACCACTGTCTTGGTCTTTATTGCAAGCTAGTATTGTCCTGTTGCTGGCGCGCGTTTTTTGCCTGCCTGTAGTACTGGCGATATTGTCTGCCTGTTTTTTGCCTTTACTGATGCTGGCATTGTGGCTTTCCCTGCCCGTCTGGGTGTATGCACTGGGCGGCTTGCTGACGTTTTCGCTGGCGCGTAATGCCGTATTCGAGCGAGTGCCGCTGTATCTGTCATCCACAGAGGCGTGTCAGGTCTTGGCGGACTGGCTGCCGACCGGCTGCCGCGTGCTGGATGCCGGTAGCGGCGATGGCAAGGCGGTGCTGGCTTTGGCGCGCCTGCGGCCGGATGTCGTGGTGACCGGTCTGGAAAATGCCTACTTGCCTTATCTGATGGCGAAAGCACGCTTTGTGCTGGCCGGCTCGCCGCGCAATGCCCTCCTGCGTTATGGCAGCTTCTGGCAGACAAAGTGGGGCGACTATGATGTGGTTTATGCTTTCCTTTCTCCTGAGCCCATGCCGCGGCTGTGGCAGACCTTTTTGAAGGCCGGAGCGAGGCATGCGGTCCTGATTAGCAATACTTTTGCCATTCCCGGCACGCCTGCGGACGAAACGCTGCCGCTATCCGGGCCCTTGCAACGCGAACTTTTTATCTGGCGCCAACCTCATGCAACTTGCTAACTGGCTGGACTCGGTCGCGGCAAAGCGCTGGCCGATTCTGCCGCAAACGCACGCCCGCCTGCAGTTGCTGCTGGCGCGTGGCGGCGCACGGCTACGCTATGAGGAGCTGGCTAATCTGACCTTGTCCGATCCGTTCCTGTTGCTGGATTTGCTGCGCTTGCTGGCATCTTCTGCTGCCTTGCAGCGTAGCGACAGCCTGCCGGCGGTCGAGCAGATGCTGATGGTGATCGGCAGTGATCGCATTCTTGCCCGTTACCGCCAGTTGCCAGCCTGGCCCGCGGCTACGGATGCACGCAGCGCCGCGGTGCAGGAAGAAGTCGCCAGCCTGATGGGGCGTGCGCGCATTGCGGCGCTGATTATCAAATCATGGTTGTCTTTTTCGGGCGAGCACAAGATAGAAGACAGCTTTATCGCTGCCGAAATCTACAATTTGCCGGCTTGCCTATATCTGTTACAGCGCCAACACCTGACGAACAGGCCGGTTTTGCAGGACATGTCGGAGCAATTTGCACTGGATTATCCGCGTTTACTGAGTGCGTTTATTCAGCGTATGCCCTTGCCTGTGGGCTTGAATGGCTTGCTGGGGGAGGGCGCGCCCAGTCGACGGCGTCAGCTGCTCAAGCTTGCTGTCGCGACGGCTGAAGGTGTAGATCAGGGCTGGTGGCGTGCTTCGTGGCAGGTCGGCATCGATGCGGCGGCGCGTTTGATGGGGGTGGGGTATGCCGAAGCCTATGCTGCTACCGTGCATGCGGTTTTGCATGTCGCGCGCCACAGTGAGGCACCTGCCTATGCTTTTGCCGCCCGCCGTTTTCTGGCGCTGGAAGGAGAGATTCCTCTGATGCTGGAGCCGGCGCTTGTGCCCGCGCTGGATGCGGGGGCCCGGGCGGACTTGGCGGTACGTGAAGCCTTGCGCCATCTGGCCAATGATTTGGGGTTCGAGCGGGTGCTGTTTTACCGGCTGGATCAGGCTGCCGCGGTGCTGCGCCTGCAGTTTCAGATTGGCCTTAAGACCGGTGACCCCTTATTACATCTGGTGCCTGCGCTAACGCCCGGTAGTTTGTTGACCTTGCTGCTTAAGCGGCCGCAAGGCTTTCTTGTTCCTCAGCACCAGCGCGCACAGTTACAGGCTAAATATGGCGATGCATGGCTCGCTATGCTGGGTAGTCATGATGTCGCCTTGCTCTCGCTATATGCCGGCAGCGCCCCGCTGGGGGTGTTTCTGGTCGATAATGCTATCTCTGGGCATGCCATCGACGAGGCAAGCTATAAGCGCTTTAAAATTACCGCCACCCGTGTGGCGAATCAAATATTCTGACGCATGCAAAAGTTTATCAGTTCTGCAAATAACGAAGACCTCAAGTATTTGGCTCGCTTGGTGCAAAACGCACGCGAGCGGCGCAAAAGCCAGCTGATGGTACTGGAGGGTATTCATCTGATCGAAGCGGCGCTGGATGCCGGCCATCTTCCTGCGGTGGTTTTTATCAATGAAGACGCTAAGGCCGATGCTGAAGTCACGACCTTGCTGGCGCGCTTGCCGGCCAAGAGCGAGTGCATCTATGTGGCACGTGGCGTGTTTGCCAAGGTCAGTGCCCTAGCCAGTGCTCCCGAAGTGCTGGCCATTTGTCCGCGCCCGCAAGCGCGGCCTGCAGGTGCGACGGCTAGCTGCGTCTTGCTGGAAGACATCCAGGACCCGGGCAACCTGGGTACTATTTTACGTTCGGCTGCGGCTGCGGATGTGCGTGAGGTCTTCCTGTCCAAAGGCTGTGTCGATGTGTATTCCCCCAAGGTGCTGCGTTCGGGTATGGGTGCGCATTTTGCTCTGTCCATTCATGAAAGTGCCGACCTTGCTGGCGAATTGTCCACGTTCCCCGGTCGCAAGCTGGTGACCCATCTGGCGGGTAGTACCTCGCTATACGGGCAAGATTTGAGTGGGGCTATCGCACTGGTGATGGGGAATGAAGGCGCCGGGGTGTCGGATGCTTTGCTGGCTTTGTCCGACGTACGCGTGCGCATTCCGATGCCGGGTCACGCCGAGTCGCTGAATGTGGCCATGGCAGCAACGATCTGCCTGTTTGAACGGGTGCGTCAATTGCAGGGTTGATGTGCGATTTTTTTGGTGTACGGAATGATTTGCATCCCTTTGTGATCTATATTGGGTAAAGGTCGTTGGTGATATTTATCATCCGCACCATGCACAAGGAGAGCGCGATGAGTGGCAAGTTTGAAGTCAGTAAGTCAAAAAATGGTAAATACCTGTTCAATCTCAAGGCTGGCAATGGCCTGATTATCCTGACCAGCCAATTGTTCGACTCTTTGCATCATGCCATCGAAGCGGCTCAGTACCTGCAATCCGAACCCAAGCTGGAAGGACGTATTCGCCGCAAAATCTCGACGGTGGGTGATCCGTATTTCAGTGTGCTGGGGCGGGGGGATAAGGTGCTGGCACGTAGCGAAATGTACTCGTCGCCAACGGCGATGGAGCGCGGCATCGATTCACTGCTGAATAATGCACCTACATCGCAGGTGTTAGATACGACTGCGATGTAGTCCGGGTGTTGCGGCGAGGATGTCCGTTGGATGGTGGATGGCTTTAGCTGTTCTTTTCAACTGCCGCAAGCACCATGTCGACATCCTTCAGCGACTGCTTTGCCTGCGGGTCGCTGCTGCCGCGCAGCTTCTGTTTTAGCCAGTCGCGAATCTGTTTAAGCTCGGTCAGCATCTTCCTGATGGCCGGGTCTTCTTCCTCGCTGGACGCCTTTTCTTGCACTAGCCCGCTGTTGCTTGCCGTGTTCCCGGTTTTATTGTCCTGCTGTTCCCCCTCTTGCTGTCCTGTTTGCGTCTGGCTGTCGGGCGTGGCATGAACCGTCGAGACGGTTGCAGATTCGCTGTGGGTTGGTGCTGCATCCGCACCTTCGGTAGCCATTTCTTGCTGCGGCCCTTCGGCGCTCGCCGGTGTGCCAGATACTTGTGGTGTCATGGCTGCGCCTGCGGTGCTGCCACTGCCACTGATCGATTTGAGCTCGCGCGCGGCTTGTGACAGTTGCTGTGCCAGTGCGCGCAAACTGCCAGGATCGCTACCCGCCAGTGCCATCATTTTGCGCAACATGTCTATTCGTGCCTTGAGCATGTCCTTGCGGATGCCATCCATCGCGTCAGCTTGGCGCGGTGCGGGTTCGGGTTTGCGCCGCAGCTTTTCCATATAGTTACCGACCGCCGTTGAGAGTGCTTTTTGCAGCTCGTTTTCCGTATCGGCAGGCGGCAAGGTGTACGTGCTGGCCGTTGGTGGTGTCGAGGAGGGTGACTTTGTTACTTGGGAAGCAGGGAGCTTGCGTGCCGTACCGTGCGAGGATGGCGGGCGCTCGATGGTGGGGGGCTGGATTTTCATGGCATGACTATGCGGTTGCTATGAATAGTTATCGTCAGGCGTGGCATTTTCTTGAGTGAAGCAGGCATGGGCAAGCATAAGCACGTTTATTGCTTGGCAAATGCCGAGCGTAGGGCTAAGGGAATGGTAGTGCTCAAGTGCTTTTTGTCATGAGCATACTTTAAAATCATGGCATTTCATGTATTATTATGTCCAATAAATTGTTGTGCGCTACAGCTTTGGCCGGATTGAGGAGGATTGCCAATCCTGGCGCGCTAATAATTAAAGGAGTCACCGCAATGAAGCAAGCAAGAATACACGTGCTCGCAGCCTTGTTGATGGGGGGCTTGTTGTTGGCAGGCTGCGGTCAGGATAAGTCGGGGGGCTCACAGGATGCTGCTGAAAAGGTCTATATGGTTGGCACTGATGCCGCTTATGCACCCTTCGAGTATCAGGATGAAAATGGTGCGGTTATTGGTTTCGATGCAGACGTGCTTAATGCGATTGCCGTCAAGGCTGGACTCAAGATCAAGATGATTAATACCCCGTGGGAGGGGATTTTTTCCACTCTGGATCAGGGCGATAGGGACATTATTGCATCTGCCGTGACCATTACCGATGAGCGCAGGCAGGTGATGGATTTTTCGGCACCTTACTTCGAGGCACGGCAGTTGATTGCCATTGGCAAAGGTGATGTTGGCATCCAGTCGTTTCAGGATTTGAAGGGCAAGAAAGTTGCGGTGCAGACCGGCTCCACTGGCGATGAAGTGGTGCAGCAATTACTGGGGAAGAACAGTATTGATATCAAGCGCTTCGAGGGCTTGCCACGGGCGCTGAAAGATTTGGAAAATGGCGACGTGTATGCGGTAGTGGGCGATAACGGTGTAGTGAGGAATTATGTGGCCAATAATCCTGAAAGCCGCTTGCGTACGATTGATGATAGGCAAAGCTTCCAGCCCGAGTATTACGGTATCGCGGTAAAGAAGGGGAATCAGGAGTTGCTGGGCAAACTGGATGCCGGCCTTAAGGCTATCAAGGCGGACGGCACCTATGACCAGATTTACGCCAAATATTTTGGCGCCAAATGATGATTGAGGGCCGGCACACCTGTGCCGGCCTGTGCACTCTCGGAGAAGAGTATGGAAATGCGCTGGGAAATGATCGCTGAGTATGCGCCACTATTTATTGATGGTGCAGTAATGACCTTAGTCATTACCTTGATTGCGGTGGTGTTTGGCACCTTGATAGGCTTGTTTATGGGGATGGCGCGCCTGGCTTATGCGCCACATGGCTTTGCCCGGTTTTTCCTCAACTATTTTGTCAAGTGGCCGGCAACCGCTTATGTGACATTCTTTCGCGGCACGCCTTTATTCGTTCAGATTCTGCTGGCGCATTTTGCCTTGATGCCGATGCTGATTCATCCGGTTGACGGCATGCTGATCGATGGTGATCTGGCGCGGGAAATCCGCCAGAACTACGGCGCATTTATCTCCGGCCTGCTGGCGCTGACCCTGAATGCGGGCGCCTACATTACCGAAATTTTTCGCGCCGGTATCCAGTCGATAGATAAAGGGCAGGTTGAGGCGGCACGCTCGCTGGGTTTAACCTACGGGCAGGCCATGCGTTTCGTGATTGTTCCGCAAGCTTTCCGCCGCATGCTGCCACCGCTGGGGAACGAGGCCATCATGCTGCTCAAGGATTCTTCACTGGTGTCCGCCATCGGTCTGGCTGAACTTGCGTTTGCCGCGCGTACCGTGGCCGGGGTGTACTCGCGTTATTGGGAGCCGTATCTGACCATTTCCTTTATGTATCTGGCGCTGACCATGTTGATGGCCTGGGGCTTGTCCAAGCTGGAAAAACACTATCAGGTGGCCTCGCGTTAAGCCAATTGCGTCATTGTTGCATCATGGCCGGCGAGTAGCCGGCCTTTTGCTGGGCGGTGCATGCGAAGGGCGGCTCATCATGGTAGAATCAGCGCCAATTGCCATCAAAAGAAGATAGTGCGCTAACCCATGACAGATCAGCTTTTCGCCAAGGAAACGATCCCGGTCAGCCTGGAAGAAGAAATGCGTCGCTCCTACCTCGATTACGCCATGAGCGTGATCGTGGGGCGTGCCCTTCCGGATGTCCGTGACGGCCTCAAGCCGGTGCACCGCCGTGTGCTTTTTGCCATGCACGAACTTTCCAATGACTGGAATCGTGCCTACAAGAAGTCCGCCCGTATTGTCGGCGATGTGATCGGTAAGTATCACCCGCACGGTGACACTGCTGTATACGACACCATCGTCCGCATGGCGCAGGATTTTTCGCTGCGTTATCCGCTGGTGGATGGTCAGGGCAACTTCGGTTCGGTCGACGGCGACAACGCCGCCGCGATGCGATACACCGAAATCCGTATGGCGCGTATCGCGCATGAACTCTTGTCCGATCTCGAGAAGGAAACTGTCGATTTCGGCCCCAACTACGACGGCTCCGAACACGAGCCGCTGGTCATGCCGGCCAAAATCCCCAACCTGCTGATTAACGGCAGCTCGGGTATTGCGGTGGGTATGGCGACCAATATCCCGCCACACAACCTGAATGAAGTCATCGATGCCTGCCTGGCTTTGCTTGCCAATGCCGAAATTACCATCGACGAGCTGATCGACATCATTCCGGCACCCGATTTTCCGACCGCCGGTATTATTTATGGTGTGACCGGCGTCCGGGAAGGTTACCGGACCGGCCGTGGCCGCGTCATCATGCGTGCCCGTGCGCACTTCGAAGATATCGGCAAGGGCGACCGCCAGGCCATCATCATCGATGAGTTGCCATATCAGGTAAACAAGGCGCGCTTGCTGGAGCGTATCAGCGAACTGGTACGCGAGAAGCTGATCGAAGGCATTTCCGATCTGCGCGACGAGTCGGACAAGTCCGGCATGCGCATGGTGATCGAGCTCAAGCGTGGCGAAATGCCCGAAGTGGTGCTCAATCAGCTGTACAAGCAGACCCAGTTGCAGGACAGCTTCGGGATGAATATGGTGGCGCTGGTCGATGGCCAGCCGCGACTATTAAACCTCAAGCAGATGCTGGACGAGTTCCTGCGTCACCGCCGCGAAGTCATTACCCGCCGTACCATTTTCGAGCTGAAAAAAGCGCGTGACCGTGGCCACGTACTGGAAGGCTTGGCGGTTGCATTGTCCAACGTCGATGAAATCATCGCCCTGATCAAAGCCTCCGAAGCGCCGCCGCTGGCGAAGGCCGGGCTGATGGCGCGCCCATGGCGCTCGTCTCTGGTCGAGGAGATGCTGTCGCGTGTCGATCAGACCATGGCCCGCCCGGAGACCCTGTCGCCGGAATATGGCTTGAAGGAAGACGGCTACCATCTGTCCGATACTCAGGCACAGGCCATTCTGGAACTGCGTCTGCAGCGTCTGACCGGTCTGGAACAGGATAAGATTGTCGGCGAATATCGCGAAATCATGGACGTGATTCTTGATCTGATCAATATTCTGGCGCATCCAGAGCGGGTGAGCCAGATCATTGCCGACGAAATGAACGCGATCAAAACCCAGTTTGGTGATGCCCGCCGTTCCGAAATCGAGCCATTCGGTGCCGATATCAATATCGAAGACCTGATCACGCCGCAGGATATGGTGGTCACGATTTCGCACACCGGCTACATCAAGGCGCAGCCGGTAGGCGACTACCAGAGCCAGCGCCGCGGTGGCCGCGGCAAACTGGCCGCAGCAACCAAGGATGCCGACTTCGTCGAGACCCTGTTTGTCGCCAATACCCACGATTTCCTGCTGTGCTACTCCAGTCTGGGGCGTTGTTACTGGATCAAGGTGTACAACGTGCCGCAAGGCGGGCGTACCAGCCGCGGCAAGCCTATGGTCAACGTACTGGCACTGCAGGATGGCGAACGCATCAATGCGGTACTGCCGGTCAAAGAGTTTACCGACGACCAGTATGTGTTCATGGCCACGGCTAACGGCACCGTAAAGAAAACCCCGCTGACCGATTTCTCCCGTCCGCGTACTTCCGGGATTATCGCCATCAACCTTGAAGAGGGTAACTACCTGGTGGCCGTGGCGCTGACCCGTGGCAAGAGTGCCGGGGTGCTGGCTGATGAAAGTAGTGAAGAAGACAGCGTACTGGATGAATCCGCAGAGCTGGTGCCGGACGATGAGTCGCTGGACGGTGCCGAGCTAGCCGCAGAGGGCGATCAGGTCATGCTGTTCTCCGATGCCGGCAAGTCGGTGCGCTTTAGCCAGAGCAAAGTCCGTCCGATGGGCCGCAACTCCAAGGGTGTGCGCGGCATGAAGTTGGGCGAGGGGCAGCAGCTGATTTCGCTGCTGGTGACCAATGATGAAACGCAGCAGGTGCTGACCGCCACTGAAAACGGTTACGGCAAGCGCACGCCGGTTGGTGACTATCGCCTGACGGGCCGTGGTACGCAGGGCGTGATCGCCATCGATACCGGTGAGCGTAACGGCAAGCTGGTAGCCGCTACACTGGTTGAAGAGTCGGATGACGTGATGCTGATCACGACCGGCGGGGTGCTGATCCGCACCAAGGTGTCGCAAGTACGCGAAACCGGCCGTGCGGCACAGGGTGTGCGCCTGATCAATCTGGATGCAGGCGAAAAGCTGATCGGTCTGGAAAAGGTGGCCGAGGCTGAAGTAGAAGCGGATGCCGAACTGGACGCGGTCGAGGGCCTTGTCGACGCTGTCGATGGTGCTGCCACACCTGACGAAGGCATTAACGAATGAGTGCCGGCCCCATCAATCCTAAGGTTATGGAGACGATGGGGCAACTCTTCGTATCCTTACCGCATTGCCAGACGCTGGGCATGCAGTGGGTGGGCGTTGAAGAGCGCAAACCCACCCTCAAAATAGAATGGCGCGAAGATCTGGTCGGTAATCCGGCTAGTGGCGTGATCCACGGCGGGGTGATTACCTCGCTGGTGGATACCACCAGTGCCATTGCCGTGACCGCCAATCTGCCTGATTTTGAAACTATCGCCACGCTGGACTTGCGTATCGATTACCTGACGGCGGCCAAGCCCGGAAAACCCATCTTCTGTCGCGCCGAATGTTACCGTTTAGCGGGGCAGGTCGCATTTACCCGTGCCATTTGTTATCAGGACAGTGTGGACTTGCCCATCGCCCACGGTGTGGCGACGTTTATGCGTGACTCCAGCAAGGTGCCCATGGTGCAAGGAGACAAGCCATGAGTGTCTTTATGCAACGCTTCGCTACCTTGCGTGAAGCGGGTGATTGTGCCGGCATTATCGAAGCCATTCCCTATGCCCGCCTGATGGGTGTCGAATTTTGCGAGCAGCCAGCGGGCGAGTTGCTGTTTTCGCTGCCGTTTTACCCGCGCAATATTGGCAATACCATGTTGCCGGCCCTGCATGGCGGCCTGATTGGCGGTTTTCTGGAGAATGCGGCGCTGATCCATCTGATCTGGAATCGCGATTCACTGGAAGCGCCGAAGATTGTTGATTTCTCGCTTGATTACCTGCGCTCGGCAAGGGCGCAGCCCCTGTATGCCCGTTGTGAAATAACCAAGCAGGGCAAGCGGGTTGCCCATGTACTGATAGAAGCCTGGCAGGAAGACCGGGCCAAACCTGTTGCCGTCGCGCGCGCCCATTTTTTGCTGACGACAGGCTGAAACCGATAAGACAAAGGAAGCGGTTCATGACGAAGCTGTTCAACTTTTCTGCAGGTCCTGCGGTGTTGCCGCATGCGGTACTGGCTGAAGCGCAGGCCGAGATGCTGGACTGGCATGGCTCGGGCATGTCGGTGATGGAGATGAGCCATCGCGGACGCGAGTTCATGGCCATCATCCATGAGGCCGAGCAGGATCTCAGGCAGTTGATGCAGATACCTGCCGGCTACAAGGTGCTGTTTCTGCAGGGCGGTGCCTCGCAACAGTTTGCGATGGTGCCGATGAATCTGCTGGGTCATAAAAAATCGGCTGACTACGTCAATACCGGTCACTGGTCCAAGCTGGCAATCAAGGAAGCCTCCCGCTTTGGCAAGGTTAATGTGGTGGCCAGCAGCGAGGATGGAGGCTTTAGCTATGTGCCGGCGCAAAGCCAGTGGCAGGTGGACCCTGATGCCGCTTACCTGCATTACACATCGAACGAAACCATAGGCGGGGTGCAGTTCCCGTTTGTGCCCGAAACGGGAGAAGTGCCTCTGGTCTGCGATATGTCCAGCGATTTTCTGTCGCGCGAAGTCGATGTGGCCAAGTTCGGCCTGATCTATGCCGGTGCGCAAAAGAATATCGGGCCGTCCGGCCTGGTGGTGGTGATCGTACGCGAAGACCTGTTGGGGCACGCCTTGCCGGGCACACCGACCATGCTCGACTATCAGGTGCATGCCAACGCCGACTCGATGTACAACACGCCGCCGACTTATCCCATCTATATCGCCGGTCTGGTATTCAAATGGCTGAAAGAGCAGGGCGGGATCAAGGGTATGGCGGCGCGTAATAGCGAAAAATCCGGCCTTTTGTATCACGCGATCGAGTCCAGTAATGGTTTTTACTCGACCCATGTCGCGCCGACTGACCGCTCGCAGATGAATGTGGTCTTTCGCATGAAAGATGAGGCGCTGGATGAGGTCTTTGTGGCCGAAGCCAAAAAGCGCGGACTGGTACAGCTCAAGGGTCATCGTGTGGTGGGCGGGATGCGCGCATCCATCTATAACGCCATGCCGGTCGAGGGCGTGCGGGCACTGGTCGGCTTTATGGACGAATTTGCACGCCAGCACGGTTAAAAACGTTTTTTTCAACAAAAACCCGCTGCGGCAAGCAAGCGGGTTTTTTGTTGTCAAAAAATCCATTATTGGGGCACTAGCATGAGGGCAGCCTTGCTGGGCTTGGCATTTAAGGCCTATCTGCGGCCGGCATTCATCATCGACGCGGCAAATTTGATTGCCGGCTGTGGCTAGCGGCACAGCTTTTCTACCCGTAGCGCTTGCGGGGGCGCGCCATCTCGCACAAACTTATGCCATCGGTAAAGGCCAGTTCGTGACTGTGAAAGATTAATGTGTCGGATCAACTCCTAAAGCAACACCGCGACGCGATAGACGCGATCGACGTTGAAGTTCTCCACCTGCTCAATCGGCGTGCCAGCCATGCACGCGAGATCGGCGAAATCAAGGGCGGTGGCGTGATTTATCGCCCCGAACGCGAGGCGCAGGTGCTGCGCCGGATTCAGGAACTGAATCCGGGCCCCTTGCCGGATGAGGCGGTCGCACGCCTGTTTCGTGAAGTCATGTCCGAATGTCTGGCGCTGGAAAAACCGCTGTCCATCGCGTTTTTGGGTCCGGAAGGTACCTTCAGCCAGTTGGCGGCAACCAAGCATTTTGGCCATGGTGCGCATGTGGTCGCTTGTGCCTCGATAGATGAGGCTTTCCGTATGGTCGAATCGCGGACGCTGGATTATGTGGTCGCGCCGGTAGAGAACTCTACCGAGGGGGCGGTCGGGCGGACGCTGGATCTGATGGTCACCAGCCCGTTGAAGATCTGCGGCGAAGTCGTATTGCGCATCCATCACCATCTGCTGCGAAAAGTAGCAGGCATGGAGGGCATACGCCGCGTGTATTCGCATGCGCAGTCTTTGTCGCAGTGCCATGAATGGCTGAACAAGAATCTGCCCGCCGAGGTGGAGCGGGTTTCGGTAGCCAGTAATGCCGAGGCTGCGCGTCTGGCCAGCCTGGACCCATCTTCCGCTGCCATTGCCGGCCAGTCTGCCGCCGAACGCTTTGTGCTGGAAAAGCTGGCCGGCAGCATAGAGGATGAACCCAATAACACCACGCGCTTTCTGGTGCTGGGTTATCAGGATGTCGGTGCCACCGGTAAAGACCGCACCTCCATTATTGTGTCGGCACCCAACCGCCCCGGTGCGGTACATCAGTTGCTGGCGCCGATCGCCGACAGCGGCGTATCAATGAGCAAGTTCGAGTCGCGCCCGTCGCGTGCCGGGCTATGGGACTATGTGTTTT
>NZ_JBOFOO010000092.1:0-8089 GCF_051659485.1 Craterilacuibacter sp.
CCCGTCCCCAGCAAGGCCAACACGTTAATCACTTGAGATGCATCGGCAATCGACAATACGCCGGTCAGCGTAGTCAGCGACAGAAGGACCAGACCAAAAGCAAAACCGGTTAGCGCTTGCATATAGCTAGCCAGCATCACGATTAGCAGCAATACACCCAAGCCCGAGAAAGACATACCCACAGCGAGCACATCAGGCACCGATACCCCTTTCATGTCTTGGCGTTAGAAATCACGCCGCCAATATTGATTGCCCTGTCAAGCGAGCCCAAGCGGCAACCTCACACTGCGCACGCCGACAAGGCACCACCCGCCATCCTGATAAAAACCCTGCCATTTGGTAGCAAAAGTTTGACCCACATCAGATTTTGATGATTTTCAAAACAAGTTTGCTTGGATGCGAGGTTTCGTCGCGCTATGATATGGCATAAATTCGCAGCGCTATTATTACTTAACCAGACACACGCTGGATATAAGAAAATAACAGCACAACGCCACTCATCCCATCCCCATCAGGAAACCATATGAAAAAGATTACTCTGATTACCATGCTCGCCCTGGGTGCTGGCATGACCCATGCAGCCACACTCGACCTGCGCACCGGTTACGATAACGGTATGGACAAGTGGTTCTCGCGCGCACTGATCGGTCATCAGTGGGGCTCCGGCGTAGGCGGCTGGCTTGAACTCACGGCAAACCAGAGCTCCGGCTCCGACGAAGGCTACGACAGCTTCACCGCCGGCGATAACGAAGCGGCCGTTTATTACAACTACAAGCTGAACGACAAACTATCACTGGCACCCGGCATCGCTCAGGTATGGAACAGCAAGGGCTCCGAGACTCGCCCGTATGTCGAGCTGCGCTGGAAACTGAGCGAAACGGTCTCGGTCAACCCGCGCTACCGCTACCAGCAAGGCCACGTTGAACATGCAGTCAATGGCAACAAGGAAAACGTCAAGGCACACAACTACTCGATCTGGGCGACCTGGGAGGCCAACGACACCGTGCATTTCTCGCTCAACCCGGAGTACACCAAACGCGTTTCCGGCCCCGTCTTCAACCAGTTTGCCGGCGATGATATGTTTGAACTGGGCCTGCAAACCCGCCTGGTCAGCGTCAGCAAAAACTTCACACCCTACTTCGACATCCGCTACGTCGACAAGGGCGACAAGCGGGGTGAAGAAGTCAAGCGCACTTGGCTCCGCGTTGGCGTGAAGATCCCACTCTAATTGTTAAACCGATCAAGCTGAAACACCCGAAATAGCGCCAGACTGGCGCTATTTTTTATACCTCGCACTATAAGCTGACACACTCAACTGCATATTGTTTGTCCTGCATCAAACAGCCACGGATAAGTCTACACACAGCCCCCCCTAGCTCTTCAAGGAGGCTTGCAATAATTAAATCGCAGCGCTATTATTTATGAAAATTCGCAGCGTTACGAATCATGAGTAACACCGGCAAAATATCTACAGGAAGTGACCATGTCAGACAAGAAGCCCCTGAGTGAACTACGCAGCCAGCGCTGGTACGCACCCAACAGCATCCGTGCATTCGCCCACCGTCAGCGCACTCAGCAAATGGGGATGCGTCGCGATGAGTTCATGGACAAGCCCGTCATCGGCATCATCAACACCTGGAGCGACATGAGCCCGTGCCACTCGCACCTGCGCGAGCGTGCCGAGGCAGTCAAACGTGCGGTCTGGGCAGCCGGCGGCTACCCGGTCGAACTGCCGGCTCTGTCGGTTGGCGAAGTTCTGGTCAAGCCGACCACTATGCTGTACCGCAACTTTCTGGCCATGGAAACCGAAGAACTGCTGCGCTCGCATCCGATTGACGGCGCCGTATTACTGGGTGGCTGCGATAAGTCCACCCCGGCGATGCTAATGGGCGCCATCAGCATGGATATCCCGATGCTGTTCTGCCCGGCAGGCCCGATGTCGAACGGCAAGTGGCGCGGCACCACCACCGGCGCGGGTACCCATACCAAGAAATACTGGGACGAGTTACGTCTGGGCAATATCACCCAGCACGACTGGGTGGATCTTGAAGGCGCAATGACACGCTCCATCGGCACCTGCAACACGATGGGCACCGCCTCGACCATGACATCCATCTCGGACGCCATCGGCTTTATGCTGCCGGGTGCGTCCAGCATTCCGGCTGCCGACAGCCGCCATCCGCAAATGGCCTCCGCCTGCGGTACCCGTATTGTTGAAATGGTGTGGGAAGACCTCAAGCCATCGAAATGGCTGACGCGCGAGCACTTCCTGAACGGTGTTGCCGTGTATATGGCAATCGGCGGCTCGACCAACGCCGCCATTCACCTGATCGCTATGGCGCGCAGGGCCGGCGTCGATCTGACACTGGACGACATGGCCGAAATGGCCACCAAGGTGCCGGTACTGGCCAACCTGTTCCCTTCCGGCGACAAGCTGATGGAAGACTTCTTCTTCGCCGGCGGCCTGCTGGCGCAGATGAAGAAGATCGAACAGTTCCTGCATACCGACTGCAGCGGCGTATCCGGCAAACCGCTCAAAGAACTGCTGGCCACGGCCCAGTGCTATGACGACGATGCGATCCGTAGCCTGGACAACCCTGTGATCGAACTGGAAAAAGGCGCAACACTGGCCGTCCTGCGCGGCAACCTCGCGCCACGCGGCGCAGTGATGAAGTCCTCGGCCGCCAATCCGAAATTCCGCAAACATGTCGGCCCGGCACTGGTCTACGACAACCATCAGGCACTGTCGGACAATATTGATGACCCGGATCTGGATGTCACCGAAGACACCGTAGTCATCCTGCGCAATGCAGGCCCGGTCGGTGCGCCAGGCATGCCGGAATGGGGCAATCTGCCTATCCCCAAAAAATTGCTGGCACAAGGCGTCAAAGACATGGTCCGCATGACCGATGCACGCATGAGCGGCACGCACTACGGCAGCTGCATTTTGCACATTACCCCTGAAGCCGCTATTGGCGGCCCGCTGGCACTGGTTAAAACCGGCGACTTGATCGAACTGGATATCGCGGCAGGAACCCTGAACATGCTGGTCGATGCAGAAGAAATCGAACGCCGCCGCACCCTGTTCAAGCCGGTACACCACCAGTACGCCCGCTCCTTCGCCGCCCTGTACCAGCAGCATGTCACCCAGGCCGATGAAGGCTGCGACTTTGACTTCCTGCAAGCGCCGACCGCCGTGCGCGAACCCGATATTTTCTGATTTGGAGAGACTGATGAACCTTCCCCTTAACCAATTCAAGACCTGGATGCAAGAACGCCGCAAGCCGGTTCCGCTAGGCACCTGGATGATGACGGCCAGTGCGCAGGTTTCCGAAGCCATGGGTTTTGTCGGCTTCGATTTCCTGGTACTCGACATGGAGCATGTGCCAGTCGATTCGGCCGATGCCGTCACCATCATGCGTGCACTGGAAGGCACGCCAACCAAGGGCGGGCAGGTCGTGGTTCGCCTGCCTTGGAACGACCCTATCATCGTCAAGCGCTTACTGGATGGTGGCGCCACCACCCTGATGTTCCCTTTCATCCAGAATGCAGATGAAGCACGCAGCGCAGTCGCATCGACCCGTTACCCGCTTGATGGCAATGGCGGCACCCGTGGTTGTGCTGCAGTACACCGCGCCAGCCGCTACGGCGCGATTCCCGACTACCTGAAAAATGCCAATGATTCTGTATGCACCATCATGCAGATCGAGACGCCGGAAGCACTGGCGCGCATCCCTGAGATTGCAGCGGTCGAGGGCGTCGATGTGATCTTTATCGGCCCGGGTGATCTGTCCGCCAATATGGGCCATCTGGGTGATATCTCCAGCGAAGATGTCCGCCATGCACTCAAAACCGGCGTCGAAGCGGCTCACGCAGCAGGCAAACCTTGCGGCATCGTGCTGGGCAATCCGCAAATGGTGCGCTGGGCCATCGAACTGGGTTACGACTACGTGGCCATCGGCTCGGACATGAGCATGCTCCTGGCCCGCGCCAAAGAGCAGATCGCGGCAGTGCGCGGTGTGGAGCAACAGCAGACGGCAGGCGGCGTGTACTGAGATGGGAATCAAACTTACGACGCTCAGGCAAGCCGGGATTGAAGCCGACCTTGCCCCGGCACTCGGCGGCGGACTAGCCGGTATGCGTATCGATGGCGTGCCGGTGCTGCGCCCATGGAACGGAGATGAGACCGTGCGCCGTATGGCCAGCTACCCGCTGGTGCCCTACTCCAACCGCATCGCCCGCGGCCGCTTTGACTTTGGCGGCAAGGCACAAGCTCTGCGACTGAACTTTGGCGACCACCCGCACCCGCTGCATGGTCTGGGCTGGCAGCGGGAATGGACGCTGGAACAGACCTCGGATGCTTCGGCGGTCATGCGTCTTGCGCACCGGCCAGAACAGAATGAAGCAGAAGACTGGCCTTGGGCATTTGATGCGACGCAGACCTTTTCCCTGACAGGCAGCAGCCTGACCGTGACGCTGGCCTACCATAACCTTGCCGACACCATCGTGCCGGTTGGTCTGGGTTGGCATCCATTCTTCCCGCGCACGCTGAATGGACAGGACGCAACGCTGGAATTTAGCGCCGACGGCGTATGGATGATGGATGAGCAGGCGCTGCCAGCCTCCCTAGATGCCATACCGGCAAAATGGAACTACCAGCAAGCCCGCCCTCTGGGCCAGCCCGGCCTCGATAACTGCTTCGCCATGTGGCACGGTGAAGCGCGCATTGCTTGGCCCGGCAGCGGCATGGCCATCCGCATGAGCGCCAGCGAAGAACTGGGGCATCTGGTGGTCTTCACCCCGGCGTCACCGGCAGATTTTTTCGCCGTCGAACCGGTCAGCCATGCCAACAACGCCATCAATATGAGCAAGCCTGCCATCCATGGCATAAAAGAAATCGCGGCTGGCGCAACGCTAGAAGTCACCATGCGCCTGACTATAGAAAGGAATGCAGCATGAGCTATCAGGTTGAATCCGTACTCAACGCCCAAGCCCATCTAGGCGAGTGCGCCATCTGGTCCGAGCGCGAACAGGCGTTCTACTGGGTCGACATCCTCGCTCCAGCCCTGAACCGCTTCGATCCGGCGACCGGCGAGAACCGGGCCTACCCCATGCCAGCGCATATCGGTTGTTTTGGCCTGCGTGAAAATGGCGGCTTTATTGTTGCCCTGCGTAACGGCATCTTCCTGACCGATGCGGATGGCAATATCGAAAAGCAGGTCGGCGACAATCCGACCGAGCACAGCAAGAGCCGCTTCAATGACGGCCATGTCGACCTGCATGGAAACTTCTGGGCGGGCACCATCTGGGAGCCGCGCGACCACAAGGGCGGCAAGCTGGTACGCGTCAAGCCCACGGGCGAATGCGAAGTCATGGCCGGCGATGTCCTGGTTTCCAATGGCCTGGCCTTCAGCCCGGACGGCAAGTGGATGTTCCATACCGATACGCCCAACCATGTGCTGTACCGCTACCCGCTTGACGCCGATGGCAACATTGGCGAACGCGAAGTCCTGCGTGAGTTTGAACGTGGTACGGGCGGTCGCCCGGATGGTGCGGCCTTCGACAGCGAAGGCTACTACTGGACCGCCATGTTCGACGGTGGCCGCGTGCTGCGCATCCACCCGGAGACCGGCGAGACCGTAGACGAAATCAAACTGCCGGTACGCTGGCCGACCATGGTGGCCTTTGGCGGCGCCGACCTCAAGACGCTTTACATCACTTCTAGCCGTGAAAACCGCAGCGCAGAAGAACTGGCCGAATACCCGCTCTCCGGCAATGTGTTTGCCGTACGCGTCAATGTCGCCGGCCGGCCTGAGCCGCTGTACCGCGGTTAATCCAGCGCGGCGCAATCGCGCCGCTGCCTACGAATATTTGGGAGTCAAAAATGAAAATAGGTTTTATCGGTTTGGGTTTGATGGGTGAGGCAATGAGCCTCAATCTGGTGAAAAAGTCCGGCCACACTGTTCGCGTGTTCGACTTGTCCGCCGAAAAGGTGGCACTGCTGCGTGATGCCGGTGCCGAAGCCGCCTCTTCCATCCGCGAAGTGGGCGAAAGCTGTGATGTTGTGATTTCTATGGTACCGAAATCCGAGCATGTACAAGCCGTCTATCAGGAACTGCTGCCGGTCGCCCGCGCCGGGCAGATCCTGATCGACATGTCGACCATTGACGTGGCGGTATCGGTTGAACTGTCCAGGCAGGTTGCCAAGACCGGCGCCGTAATGCTGGATGCGCCGGTGGTAAAGAGCGTACCGGCAGCCAAGGACGGCACGCTGGGTATCTACGTTGGTGGCGACAAGGCCAGCTTCGAGCAAGTCCAGAGCATCCTTGCCTGCATGGGTAACAACATTATCCATCTGGGTGACAACGGCCGCGGCCTGGTCATGAAGCTGGCACATAACGTGCTGGTTGCCCAGATCCAGAACGGCGTCAATGAGATGCTGACTGTCGCCCACGATTTCGGCATCAGCACCGAAGACTTCGCCACTGCAGTTTCCTACGGTGGGGCCAGCAACTTCTATCTAAGCGCCAAACTCAATGCACTCAAGGCCGAAGATTACAGCACGGCCTTTGCGCTGGATAACATGGGCAAAGACATCGACTGCATGGTACGCATGATTGAGCCTAAGGGTATCAAGCTGCCAGGCGTACTGAACTGCCAGAGCGTTTACAACTTCGCTATCGCCAACAATATGGGGCGCGAAGACTTCTGCGCCTCGATCAAGGCGGTCAAGCTGCGCGCCCACTAATTCTTTTACGGGTGGCAACACCACCCTACTTAACTTTCCCGTTTAGAGGTAGCACCATGCAACTCATCGCGACCGCTAGTGGCTTCGAGATCCGCCACAATGACCAGCTTCTGTTCGTCCACACGACCGATGCACCGGCATTTTTTGTCGGTCATGGCAATGAAAAGATGGAAATATACCGCGGTAACTTCGAAATTGAAGATTACCTCGAGTCGCGTATTGCGCTGCCGCATGCCGAGATCAACAACGACAAAATCAAGCTGTCTACGGCCGCTGGCCAACCCGTACTGCTGACCGCCACGCTGGTGATTGACGGTGACGACTTCAAATTTTCCTTTGAAGCACACGATGCCAAACTGAACCGTTTTTGGGTTCGCCTGCCTGCCCAGAAAAAAGAAAACGTCTGGGGTTGTGGTGAGCAGATGTCCTACTTCGACCTGCGTGGCCGTCACTTCCCTTTGTGGACTTCTGAGCCAGGCGTAGGTCGTGACAAATCGACAGAAATCACCTGGAAAGCCGATGTAATGGGTAAGGCCGGCGGTGATTACTATCACACCAACTACCCTCAGCCGACTTTTGTTTCCTCCCGCAAGTATTCGGCTCACGTCGATACCACAGCCTACGCAGATTTCGACTTCCGCGCCGAAACCTTCCATGAACTGCAAGTTTGGGCAATTCCAGCCGAACTGCAGATCAAGACCGGCGCCACTTACCTTGACCTGATCGAAAAACTGTCGGCCCAATTTGGCCGTCAGCCACAGTTGCCAGAATGGGTATACAAAGGCGCCATTCTGGGACTGAAAGGTGGAGAAACCAACACCTTCACCCGTATGGAGAATGCGCTTAATCACGGCATCAAGGTATCTGGTGTCTGGAGCGAAGACTGGTGCGGTCTGCGCGTCACCTCGTTTGGTGCCCGCCTGTTTTGGGATTGGGACTGGAAGCACCACAAAGACCGTTACCCCAACCTGCCAGAAAAGATCAAAGAACTGAACGCACGCGGCATCGAATTCCTGGGATACGTTAACCCTTATCTGTGCGATGACGGCGAGCTATTCCCTATCGCTAAAGAGAAGGGCTACTTTGCCCTGGATCGTGATGGCAATGTCGCACTAGTCGACTTTGGCGAGTTTTTCTGTGGCGTAATTGACTTTACTAACCCAGAAGCCAGCAAGTGGTTCCAGGATGTGGTACTGCGCGAGAATATGCTGGATATTGGCATTAAGGGCTGGATGGCAGACTTCGGTGAATATCTGCCAACTGAAAACATATACCTTAAGAATGGTGTTGACGCCAAACTAATGCACAACGAATGGCCAACGCTATGGGCCAAGTGCAACG
>NZ_JBOFOO010000093.1:0-8810 GCF_051659485.1 Craterilacuibacter sp.
GATTGCGCCGCACGCAGCGCCACATCGCGTGCCGATTCGCCAGCCTGCGCCCCGCGCGCATCGGGCGAGGGCACGCGCCAGCCATTCTTGACCAGCGGCGCGTAAGTCGCTGAAAACAGCGGCACATCGGTGACGGCCAATGCGCCCACGGTTTCGCCGTGGTAGCTGTTTTCCAGACTGACGAAGCGCTGTTTTTTATCCTGCCCCAGATTCTTCCAGTAATGAAAGCTCATCTTGAGCGCGATCTCGGTTGCCGAGGCGCCATCCGACGCATAAAACGCGTGCCCAAGGCCTGATAGTACCGCCAGCCGTTCGGATAACTCGATCACCGGCTGATGGGTAAAGCCGGCCAGCATCACATGGTCGAGCCGATCCAGTTGGCGGCTGATGGCGGCCTTGATGCGCGGCTCATTGTGGCCGAACAGGTTGACCCACCACGAGGACACGCCATCGAGATAACGCTTGCCGTCAAAATCGACGAGATAAGCGCCGTCACCGCGTGCAATCGGCACGATGGGCAGGGTTTCGTGGCGTTTCATCTGGGTGCAGGGGTGCCAGACGGCGGCGCGGCTGCGGTTCAGCCAGTCGGTATTCAGGGTCATGGTCGTTTTGGGCAATATGAAGGGAGGTTCAGCCTTCCCACGGTAACTCCAGCAGGAGCGGGGCCGGCAATTGCTGCTTGAGGGTGGCGAGATTGTCGCTGTAGCGCGCTTGCTCGGGCTCGATACGGTTGGCAATCCAGCCGGCCAGCGTGCAGCCGGCGGTGGCGATGGCCTGTGCACTGAGCCGCGCATGATTGATGCAGCCCAGCTTCATGCCCACCACCAGAATCACCGGCAGCTGCAGCGCCTGCGCCAGATCCTGGATGGTTATCCGGTCGGATAGCGGAGCAAACCAGCCGCCGGCGCCTTCGACCAGCACCACGTCGGCATCGGCCGCCAGCTGCCGGTAGTGCTGGCAAATGGTGGTCAGCAACACTTCGATACCGGCTTCGCGGGCGGCGATATGCGGCGAGATGGCCGGCTCGAAGCGGTAGGGCGACATCAGCGCACGGTCTTGCTGGGCGGTGGCGGCAATCAGGCGTTCGACATCGTCGTTGATTAGCGTGCCGTCGTTTGCGCGGATGCAGCCGGAGGCGACCGGCTTCATCGCCAGCACCCGTTTGCCTTCGGCCTGCAGTGTGCGGATCAGCTTGACCGTACTGTGGGTCTTGCCGCAATCGGTATCGGTGCCGGTGATGAAATAGCCTTGAGTCATGATGATCCTAATTCCGTGGCGGAAAGGCTTACAGGCGCGGCTCTACCGCCTGCCTCAGGTTCTGTTCGGAGAGCTTGCCGGTGAGGCGGGCGACGACCTTGCCCTGACGGTCGAGTATCACGGTAAAGGGCAGGCCGCCGGTGCTATTGCCCAGACTGCGCATCAGGCCCAGGGTGTCGGCGTCGCCCAGCAATACCGGATAGCCGATGCGCAGGCTGCGCAGGAAATTCTGCACTTCGACCGGCTGATCCAGCGCAATGCCGACGACTTCGACCCCCTGATTGCGCCAGCGGCTACGCAGCGCATCCAGCATCGGCATCTCTTCGCGGCATGGCGCGCACCAGGTCGCCCAGAAGTTGACTACCACCACTTTGCCGCGCCATTGCGCCAGCGTCTGGCTCTTGCCGTTCAGGCTGGAGAAGCGGGTCTGATCCAGATTGCTGCTGCCGGCCAGCGCACTGGCCGATACAGAAAAGGACATCAGTATTGCAACTAGGAATAACTGGGCAGTTTTTACAGTCATCATGTATATCTTGTTGAGAGTCTGGTGTCTTGCCACCCCTTGTGCGCTGATGGGTGGAATTATTCCGTGTTAAAATCCGCGATTACATTTGCTCTGGAGTGAGCATGGCCATCCTTGTCTGCGGGGCGATTGCCTACGATACCCTGTTTTCGTTCGAAGACCGTTTCGATAGCCAGATTCTGCCCGATCAGCTGCACAAGATCTCGACCACTTTTCTGGCGCCGACCATGCGCCGCGAGTTCGGTGGTCCGGCTGGCAATATCGCCTACAGTCTTGCCATGCTCGGCGAAAAGCCCATTTTGATGGGCGCGGTGGGCGAGGACTTTGCCCCTTACCGCCAGCATCTGAAAAATTTCGGTATCGATGAACGCTTCGTCAAGGTGATACGCGGCCAGTATACCCCGCAGTGCTTCGGCATTGCCGACTGCGACGGCAACCAGCTGATGGCTTTTCATCCGGGGGCGATGGATTTCGGCAACAGCAACCATATTGCCGATGTGCCGGATGCGGTGGATATTGCCATCCTGTCGCCGGGCGGCCGTGCCGCTTTTCTGCAGCATGCGCAGGAGCTGCACGAGGCCGGCATTCCCTTTATTTTCGATCCGGGTCAGGAGTTGCCGCTGTTGTCGGCCGATGAAATCCGCGAGTTGGTGTCCAAGGCCAGCTATGTGGCGATCAATGACTACGAGAGCGAGCTGATACGCGAACGTGCCGGCCTGACGCTGGACAAGCTCAGGCAGCAGGTCAAGGCGCTGATTATCACCCGTGGCTCCAAGGGGGCCGAAATCTACGTCGATGACAGTGTGCACCTGATTCCGCGCGTGCAGATGGATGCGCCGCCGGTCGATCCCATGGGCTGCGGCGATGCCTTCCGTGCCGGCCTGCTCTACGGTATCCGCCATGGCCTCGACTGGAAGGTGACCGGGCGCCTGGCCAATGTGATCGGGGCGATCAAGGTGACGCATAACGGCCCGCAAAACCATTTCTTCGACTGGCAGAGCCTGGGTGTGCTGTATCAGCGCAATTACAATGAAGACCTGCCGTTGCCGGCAGCCAAGGTCTGAGTCCAGTCTTGCTGCTTGAATCCGGGGGCTGCTGTCCCCACTATCAATTGATTACATTTGATTGACCATTGGGGATGTTATGCCCGTACCGCATTTAACGACCGCACTCAAAGGCCCGTTGCTGGCACTCGAAAGCCGCATCATTGCGGCACAGCCGCAGATCGAACACTGGTTCCGTAGCCAGTGGCAGCATCACGATACGCCGTTTTACGGCTCGGTCGACTTGCGTAACAGCGGCTTCAAGCTGGCGCCGGTCGATATGAACCTGTTCCCCGGTGGCTTCAATAACCTGAATCCGGAGTTTCTGCCGCTGGCGGTACAGGCCGCGCAAAGTGCGGTGGACAAGGTGTGTCCGGAAGCGCGCAGCCTGCTGCTGATCCCGGAAAACCATACCCGCAACACCTACTATCTGCAGAATGTCGCCACGCTGGCGCATATTTTCGGCCAGGCCGGGCTCAAGGTGCGTCTGGGCAGCCTCAACCCCGAGGTGACCGAGCCTGTCGAGCTGACCTCGGTCAATGGCGACAAGCTGGTGCTGGAACCCATCCTGCGTCAGGGCAATCGCCTGCGGCTGGCCGATGGTTTCGATCCGTGCGTGGTCTTGCTCAATAACGATTTGTCAGCCGGCATTCCGGCACTGCTGCAGAATCTGGAGCAGACACTGCTGCCGCCGCTGCATGCCGGCTGGGCGGTGCGGCGCAAGACCCATCATTTCGGTGCTTATGATCAGGTGTGCAATGACTTCGCCCGGCTGATTTCTATCGATCCGTGGCTGATCAACCCTTATTTTGCCCAGTGTTCGAATCTGGATTTCCATTCGCGTCAGGGCGAGGAAGAGCTGGCGCGTACCGTGGGCGAGATGCTGGACAAGATCCGCATCAAGTATGCCGAATACGGCATTACCCAGGAGCCGTTCGTCATCGTCAAGGCTGATGCCGGCACCTACGGCATGGGCATCATGTCGGTGAAAAGTGCGGAGGAGGTGATCGGCCTCAACCGCAAGGCGCGCAACAAGATGTCGGTGGTGAAGGAGGGGCTGGAAGTCTCGGAAGTGATCGTGCAGGAAGGTGTTTATACCTTCGAGAGCATCAACGAGGCAGTCGCCGAACCGGTGGTCTACATGATGGACCGCTATGTGATCGGCGGCTTCTATCGCGTGCATACCGGACGCGGCATCGATGAAAACCTGAACGCGCCGGGCATGCACTTCGTCCCGCTGTCGTTCGAGTGCCCATGCCTGCCGGACAAACAGGGCGAGCCGGATTGTCCGCCCAACCGCTTCTACGCCTATGGCGTGATCGCGCGTCTGGCCTTGCTGGCTTCGGCACTGGAGCTGGAAGCCACCGATCCGGACGCCTGATTTCCGTATTGCCTGAGGGCCGGTGATGCGTCACCGGCTTTTTTTATCCGAATTTACGGAGCATTTCCATGCGCATCCTGTTTATTGCCGACCCGCTTGCCAGCTTCAAAATCTACAAGGACTCCACTTTCGCCATGATGGAAGAGGCGGCCAGCCGTGGTCACGCGCTGTCTTTTGCCGAAGCCGGTGATATTTCGGTGGAGGGCGGGCGCCTGCTGGTTGATGCCTGCAATCTGTCGCTGATTAGCGACGAGGAACGCTGGTACCGCTGCGACAGCAAGCTGCGCCAGCCGCTGGCCGCTTTCAATGCAGTGGTGATGCGCAAGGACCCGCCGTTCGATCTGGAATACCTGTACACCACGCAGTTGTTTTCGCTGGCGGAAAAAGAGGGCGTGCGGATTTTCAATAGCGGCCAGGCGCTGCGCGACTTTAACGAGAAGCTGGCGATCCTGAATTTCCCCGAGCTGATCGCACCGACGATGGTGAGCAATAATATGGCGCGGCTGAAGGCCTTTGTGCGCCTGCATCAGGACGTGATCGTCAAGCCGCTGGACGGCATGGGGGGTACCAGCATTTTCCGTGTCACCCCGGAGGATGCCAACCTGAACGTGATTCTGGAAAGTATCAGCCACGAGGGCAAGCGCACGGTGATGGCACAGCGCTATATCCCCGAAATTCGCGATGGCGACAAGCGAATTCTGGTGATAGACGGTGTGCCGGTCGATTATGCGCTGGCGCGTATTCCGCAAGCCGGCGAGACGCGCGGCAATCTGGCCGCCGGTGGTCGCGGCGAAGCCCGCCCCCTGTCGGCACGCGATCGCGAGATCGCCGCTGCGGTGGCACCCGAACTCAAGCGCCGCGGCATCCTGCTGGCCGGCCTCGATGTGATCGGCAACTACCTGACCGAAGTGAATGTCACCAGCCCGACCTGCTTCCGTGAAATCATGGACCAGACCGATATCAATGTGGCCGGCCTGTTTATCGATGCGCTGGAGCGCGCCACAGGCGGCGTATGAGGCGGGTTCTGCTGCCGGCCTTGCTGTTTCTCGCGGCGGCATGCAGCCGCGAGCCCGCACCTTACCGGCAGGAAAGTTATGTGTTCGGTACCCGGGTCGAGATCAGCGTCGCCGGCTTGCCCGAGGCTCGCGCCAAGCCGGCGGTTGCGGCGGTGCTGGCCGATCTGGATGCGCTGAACAGCCGGCTGCATGCGTGGCAGGCGGGCAGCGAAGTGATGGCGCTGAATGCGGCATTTGCTGCCGGCAAAGCCGCGACCGTTGCCCCCGATGTGCAAGCCTTGCTGCGGCGCGGCCAGTATTACGAAACGGCGTCCGGCGGCCTGTTTTCGCCTGCCATCGGCCAGCTGATCGGCTTGTGGGGTTTTCATGCCGACAGCTATATGCCGGTGTCGCCTGAGCCTGCCCGCATCAAGGCACTGCTTGCGGCCCGCCCCGCCATGTCCGACCTGGTTTTTGACGGCGCGAAGGTCAGTAGCCGCAACACGGCGCTGGTGCTGGATCTGGGGGGGATTGCCAAGGGCTGGGCGCTGGACCGGGCCCGCACCCGCCTGCAGGGGGCGGGCGTGACGTCTGCCCTGATCAATATCGGCGGCAATGTGATGGCGCTGGGAAGCAAGCCGGACGGCGAGCCTTGGCGTGTCGGCATTCAGCATCCGCGCAAGAACGAGGCGCTGGCCATGGTGGAGCTGGCCGATGGTGAGGCTATCGGTACTTCGGGCGACTATCAGCGCTATTTCGAGCTGAACGGCCAGCGCCACTGCCACCTGATCGATCCGCGCGACGGCAATACCGATTGCCGCATGCAGGCCGCCACCGTGATTGCGCCGGCGGGCCCGGAGGCCGGGCTGGTGTCGGATGTGGCCAGCAAACCGCTCTATCTTGCCGGCCCCACCCATGCGGCCGCTTACGCCAGACGCATGGGCGTGCGTGATATCCTGCTGCTGGACGAGGCGGGGCGGGCGTGGATCAGCCCTTCGCTGTCGCAACGCCTACACTGGCTGACCAAGCCGCAACAGATTACCTTGCTGGAATAACCATGAAGTCTCAGGAAACAAGCCCGTACAAGGGAAAAACCGGCTTGCGCCGGCTGTTCAATGCCTTCGGCTATTCGATGGCCGGCTTCAAGGCCGCCTGGGTGCATGAAGATGCCTTTCGCCAACTGAGCTTGCTGGCACTGGTGCTGGTGCCGACCGCCTGCCTGCTGGACGTGGGTACGGTCGAGCGGGTGCTGCTGATTGCCGCCACGCTGGCGACACTGATTATCGAGCTGTTCAATTCGGCGATCGAGGCGGCTGTCGACCACACTTCGCTTGAGCGCCATCCGCTGGCCAAGCGCGCCAAGGATATGGGCAGCGCCGCTCAGTTTCTCGGCCTGTGCAATCTGGCCGTGGTGTGGGGGCTGATCCTGCTGGGCTGAGCTTGTCAATCGTATGGCATGGCCTTAGCCTAGGCGGATTCAGACCGCGAAAGCCTGCCATGCACACCACCCTGATTTCGGCCAGCGAACTGGCCGCCCTGCCTCCTGCACACACCCTGTTGCTGGATTGCCGCTTTCAGCTGGCCGACTCCGGCTATGGCGCACGCGCCTATGCCGCCGGCCATCTGCCCGGCGCACACTATCTGCATCTGGATGCCGATCTGTCCGGCCCCAAAAACGGGCGCAACGGCCGCCATCCCTTGCCGGACAGCACCGCGCTGGGTGCGCGTCTGGGCGCGCTGGGTGTCGGTGAAAATATCCAGGTTGTTGCCTATGACGACGCCGGCGGCATGTTTGCCGCGCGTGCCTGGTTTTTGCTGCGTCGTCTCGGGCATGCTGCCGTGGCGGTGCTCGACGGGGGTGTCGCCGCCTGGCAGCAGGCCGGCTTCAGCCTGACCGAGGAGGTGCCCTTGCCCCAGCCTTGTCGTTTTAAGCCCGCTCCCGCATTGAATGCGATCGTTGACGTGGATGCGGTGCTGGCCAATCTGGCGCAGCCGGATTTTGTGCTGGTTGATGCCCGTAGCCCCGAGCGTTTTCGCGGTATGGGCGAGAGTATGGACCCGGTTGGCGGTCATATTCCCGGCGCGCTGAACCGCTGCTTTCTGGATAATCTGGGGCCGGATGGCGGCTATCTGCCGGCAGCGCAGTTGGCGAGCCAATGGCGTGCCATGCCCGGCTTGCCGGCGGATAGCCGTGCGGTCGTACACCAGTGCGGCAGCGGCGTGACCGCCTGCGTCAACCTGCTGGCGATGGAACATGCGGGTCTTGGCGGCAGCCGGCTGTATCCGGGCTCGTGGAGCGAATGGTGTAGCGATCCGGCGCGTCCTGTTAGCAGCGGCACCTGATCCGCCTGCCGCTTACCGCCATGGCGGCTGGCGTTATCGCGATGCACGCGCTAAACCGGTTGGGTGAAGCGTGATGTGGTGAGCGGAGGTCGGTATGATCAAGCAGGTTCTGGCGCGTGTGTTCTCTGGGGTGCAGGGTGCGCCTTTTGCCGTGTATTACTGGGATGGCGAAACCGTCCATTACGGCCCGCGCGGGGAGGCGGCCTTCGTGCTGAGCTTTACCCGGGCTCCGCCTGTTGTGCTGGAGGACCCCGTTGTCTATCTCGGGGAGTGCTATATGGACGGCGTGCTCGAGATCGATGGCTCGTGGGATGCCTTGCTGGGCGCGATGGTCATGAGCGAAGACACCTTGTTTCGGCGCAGTGCCTCGCGGGCGCTGGGCTGGATAGGCGAGCGGCTGCAGGCGCGGCGCGAGCGTCAGCAGCACAATGTGCGTCGCCATTACGATCTGGGTAACGACTTCTACCGTTTGTGGCTGGATGCGAGTCTGACCTATTCTTGTGCCTATTTTCGCTTGCCTGACGACAGCCTGGAGACCGCACAACATAACAAAATTGCGTTGTCCCTGGACAAGCTGGCCCTGCGCCCGGGGATGCGTATCCTGGATATAGGCTGCGGCTGGGGCGAAATGGCGATGGCGGCGGCACGGCGTGGTGCCAAGGTGGTCGGCATTACCCTGTCGCGCGAGCAGCATGATGGCGCCCGCGAGCGGGTCCGGGCGGCGGGGCTCGCCAGCAGGGTAGACATCCGGCTGATGGATTATCTCGATCTGGACGGGCAGCACGAGCAGTTTGAGCGCATTGTCAGTATCGGCATGTTCGAGCATGTCGGTCGCGGCCACCATCACGACTTCTTTGCCCGTGCCGCCAGTGTGCTTGCGCCGGGCGGGCTGATGCTGCTGCATACCATTACCGGCCCCGAGAGCCGCGAAACCAACCCGTGGGTAGAGAAATACATCTTCCCGGGCGGTCATATCCCGGCGCCGGAGACGCTGGTGTCGGCACTGCCGGCACACGGTATGAAGCTGGTGCATATGGAAAGCCTGCGCCTGCACTATGCGCGTACCCTGCAGCTGTGGCTGACGCGTTTTCTGGCGGTGCAGGATGAAGTCCGGCTGATGTTCGACGAACGCTTCGTACGCATGTGGACCATGTATCTGCGCGGCAGCTCGGCCGCCTTTCGTGGCGGCGACCTCGACATCCACCAGCTGCTGGTCTCCAAGGGTAATAACAATGCCCTGCCGCGCGACTGGGGCTATCTGTATCGCA
>NZ_JBOFOO010000094.1:0-2921 GCF_051659485.1 Craterilacuibacter sp.
CTTCCTTGCGGTACGCGTCCACAGACATGGCAAAAGCGTAGGAGCGCTCATTCAGGAAGGCCTGCTCGTCGCCCGACGTGGCATGCAGCTCCAGCAGCGAGCCCGTCGGCAGCGCGTGCAGGCGCTTGAGCATGTCCGATCCGCCCTTGGAGTGCGACAGCAGCGAGTTGTCCCGCAAGGACACGGCAGCGAGATGGAGATTGGATCCGGACTTGTCCGCCAGAAACAGGCTGATCAGATTGACCATGCGCACGGCCGCCACTTCCAGGCTCGCCTGCAGATACGCCGTATCAAAGTAGTTGGCAATCTGGACGATGCCCTTGGGGCCGGCCTCCCGAATCTTGTCGAGATGCACCGGCTCCAGAATGCCCTGCCCTATCCCGTAAGCCAGTGCCTGTTCGAAAAACGAGCGGGTATCTATCGCGGCAAGCGCGCTGTGCTGGGTCGCCATATCAGATTGCGGATTCTTCATCATCGCCAGTCGCCGGCGCGGCCGGTACCGGTGCTGGCGCCAGTGTATTCAGCGATTCGAGACGGTAGCCGAGACGATCGCGAATCGCGATAATCAGCTGCACGAAAAGATCGTTGAGTTCATCGCGCAGCACACAAGCCGTTTCCATCCAGTCATGATCGGCTACTTCCGCGCGCGGAGTCTTGCTACGGGCCGTGAGGATGGATTCGTCCTCATGCAAGACGCCATCGACGTCCGCGATCATGCCGCGCAACCATTCGATGGACTTGGCATCCATGGTTTCGGGCAGGCAGACATCGTTCCCGAGCTCTGCCGTCATGGCGAAGGTCAGGACTTCTTCAACCCGGTCGGCGAAATAATTGACGAGGACGTCCATGCCCTCTTCTTTTTCGCCGATGGCCTCAAGGTATTCGGAGGTTAGCGCATCGTCGCGATAGAGGATCGCATTCATCATGCCGCGAAGGCGGTCATGGCCTTTTTCACCGTATTTTTTCTCGAGCACGACGGCTTCGACAAACTGTTCCGGCGTGACCAGCAAGTTGACGATAGACTCGCTGGCGCCATCAAACTCGCGCATGATGGCGAGCAGATCCTTGGGTGCAACCTGATCGAGCAGCGCCACCAAAGCGGTGTCCCCTTCGGTCTCGGCCACCTGGGCCAGTGCCTTTTCGGCGCCCAGCAGGTCACCGGCAAGGATAAGTTGGGTCGTCTTGATAACGGCGGGATGGGTCATGATTTTCTCTGCAAAAAAATGGGGATTCAGGAATGCGCCGAGTCGAAGCCCTGCTCGCTCAGCCAGTCGGCACCCGCTTCGCCAAGATCGCCAGGCGCATCGTCGTCTTCGTCCTCTAGGCTCCCGTTTTCGGCATCCGCCGACGCGGCAGAGCCGGCCAGATCATGGCTGCGCAGAAACTCGGCGACGGCCGCCGTCACCATAAAGAGTTCACCGCCATCCGAGCACAGTGCCTGCTCCACCAGGGGCGCCGCCCACGGCGCAATTTTGAGTGTTTCAGCCAGATCATCCCACAGCGGGAAATCGTCGTCATCGGGCTCGCAACGTGCCGCGCGGGCCAAAACGGCAGGCTCGGCAAAGGAGAACGCCTGATGGAACACCGGAATCACCATTTCCGGTGCAAACTCGGCCATCTGCAGCAGGCTATCGATCTGCATCCGTTTTTCTTCAAGCCGGATGGCGAGTACGTTTTTACCCTCTGAGTTCGATGCCAAGTCGTCTATTTCGGCGCTATAGGCGGAGTTTATTTCCCAAAAGTAATTTGATTTTTTCATGATATTTTTGCCTTCTCAATGATGTTTTCCCAAATCTGTTTCGCTGACAGCAGAGGATCATCAATCAGGCTGCGACGGCGAGAGTCGTCATAAGCCTTCCTCCTGTCCCCGTCAGACAAGGCCTCGTAGGCTTCCTGCACTTCGCGGAATTTGTGTGCAGCATCGGGATCGGGGTTGCGGTCCGGATGGTACTGGAATGCCTTTTTCCGGTAGGACGCCTTGATAACAGCGGGGGTCGCGTCTGGAGAAACCCCAAGCAGGGCGTAATAGTCTTTCATCTGTGCTTATGTATCCGCAAATTCAAAAAAGGAGCCTGACGGCATCAGGCGCGAACGGACGGCCTGACCTGCGGCCATGTATAGATAGCCGGATTGCAGTCTGAAGCGGAAAGAAATTTTCTTTTATCAAAAATCACCGATATTTTACGCTCAATTTATATTGCCATGGCGATGTTAGCGTGGCGTAGCAAGCATCCTGCGCGCCGGCCCCGCCAACAACACCCCAGGCTGATGCACCACACGGTGCTTTCCCCGTCTATGGTGAGACTTGCCAAGCCCGAGGAAACCCATCATGCAAAGCGCACTGCTCCTGATCGACTACATCAACGATATCGTCGGTGCGCCGCGCTACCGCGATTTTCTCGCCCGCCACCATACGCTGGAACACCTGCCACGGCTGATTGCCAGCTTGCGTCAATACGGCATACCGGTCATCCATGCCCGCATCGGCTTTTCCGACGATTACCGTGAACTGCCGCGCGCCTCGCCGCTGTTTGCCAGCGCCGCCATCAATGGCGCGCTGCGCCTGAGTACACCCGGCTGCGACTTTCACCCGGCAGCCCTGCCCTTGCCCGGTGAAAGCGTGCTGCTCAAGCGCCGCGTCAATGCTTTTCACGGCACGGCCCTCGACCTGCTGCTACGCAATATGCGCTGCGAGCGCCTGCTGATCGCCGGCTGTGCCACAGATCTTGCGGTACAGAGCACCGCCCGTGATGCCCACGACCGCGATTACCGCGTCACCGTGCTGGGCGGTTTTTGCATCGCCGCCAGCGATGCCGACCACGACGACAGCTTGCGCCTGCTGGCGCGCGTCGCGCAGGTCTCGCGCGAACAAGGCCGCGAAGCCATGAGCCACGCGATGGCCTAAGACGGGCGAATACCGA
>NZ_JBOFOO010000095.1:0-29626 GCF_051659485.1 Craterilacuibacter sp.
AGCACCACGCCCAGTACCGCCGGGTGCAGCGCGGCGATGATGTCGGCCTTGAGGAAGGTCGGTGCCAGTGACGGCGGGGCGGACACGATGCCGCTATACGGCGTGTAACCCAGGGCAATCGAAATCGCGGTGACGGTCAGGATGCCGATGATGATGGCGCCGGGCACGCCGCGGCGGTCGAGCACCACCATCAGCAAGAAGCCGAATGCCGCCAGCAGCACCGATGGCGTACCCAAGGGGCCCAGTGCCAGCATGGTGTCGGGGTTGGCAACCACGATACCGGCTTGCTGCATGGCGATCAGCGAGATAAACAGGCCGACGCCGGCCGAGATCGAGTGCTTGAGGCAGGCAGGAATGGCATTGACAAACCATTCGCGCACCTTGAACAGGCTGACCAGAATAAACAGGATGCCGGACAGGAATACCGCACCGAGCGCGGTTTCCCACGGCAGGCCCATGCCCTTGACCAGACCGAAGGCGAAAAAGGCGTTGATGCCCATGCCCGGCCCCTGGCCGATCGGATAGTTGGCCAGCAAACCCATCAGCAGGCAGCCGATGGCACCGGCGAGGCAAGTGGCAACAAACACCGCGCCGTGGTCCATGCCGGCGGCGGCGAGGATGTCCGGGTTGACGAACAAAATGGCCGACATGGTGAGGAAGGTGGTAAATCCGGCGAGGATTTCGGTGCGCACGGACGAGCCTTGCGCACGGATGTGGAACAGTTTTTCCAGCATGCGTGATTCCGGAGAGAGATTGCGAAAACCCGAACACAGTCGGGTGCTAGGCGGGCGGCCGGCAGATATCCGGCGCCCGCTCCGTCAGGGGCGCAAGTATAGAGGAGATGGAGAATAGGGAACAGGGAATGGGGAATGGGGAATGGCGGGCTTGGCCCGCCTTCGGGAATTATTGCTTGCCCAGCCACTGCACGCGGGTGCCGGCCAGCCTGTCGTGCAGGCTGCGCTGTTCCGGGTCTATGCCACGGGCGATAAAGGGTAGCGGTAGCCAGATCAAGGCCAGCCATAGTGGTGCGGCTTCGCCCAGCGAGCGGCTCCAGCCGGCATAGGCGAGGGCCGGTACGCCGACAAACAGGGCCAGAGCGATCAGGTAGCGGCGCAGTGCCGTTGGCCAGTCCAGTGCGCGGCCATCGGCGCGTACCAGCTTGAGGCGCCAGGTTTTCATCGCCAGCGTCTGTCCACCCTTGACCCAGCACCAGCCGTAATAGGCAAACAGCAGGCCCGCCAGCAGCAGGCGAAATAGTTGCTCGGCAGCAAAGCTTGCGCCAAGCACGGCCTTGAGCGGGGTCAATAGCGTGGCTAGCGCCAGCAGTACGGCGGCGGTGAGCAGCAGTTCGTACACCAGGGCTGCCAGGGTACGGCTGAATGAGGGGGGGGTAAGGTCAGTTGGCATCAGGTTTGGGGCGGGAATACAGGTGGCGATATTCTACCTGAATGGACGCGGTGTACGCGGCCGCTGTTGAGTGCCTCATGAGTGGCCGCGTGTGGCGGCCCGGCCTAGATCTGGTTGCGGCCATTCTAATTGCGGCCAGACGAGGGCAAGAGCGCAGGCCAGAAGTGTATAGCAGGCTAACCGGAACAGGGCTTGGCGCTTGAGCGCAAGCCAGGGACGCAGGCGGGCACCGCGGCTGGGCCCGGCCTGTGCTAGTGCATCCAGTGCCGCCTGGCAGGGCGGGGATAGGCGGGCGGGCTCTGCCGGCAGACCATGATTCAGGGCAGCAGCAATCGCCGAGTCCAGACTGGCATAAGCCGTATGCTGGCCGAGGCCCTTTATCGCCAGCAGGGTATGCAGGGCATGGCGCCCCGAGCGTTCCCGCCGGATTAAGGCACTGCGCGAGCATGCCATGCTGCTTGCGGCCTGTTGCGGGCTGAACCCCAGCCAGTGGCGCAAGAGGTAAGCCTGCCTTTCCTGGGCCGGCAATAAGGCCAGCGCAGCGTGCAGCAGGGGCGGGATCTCTTGACTGCCGCACCAGTTGGCATCCGGCGCCGCGGCGCTCAGGGTTTCCAGCAAAATGGGGGCATCGGCGTCCTGAATGTGGACATGCAAGCGTGCCCATAGCGGCCGGCGGACGGATCGAGCCAGAACCTGCGCCAGCGTGCGCTGAAATAAAAGCGGTAATTGCGCCGGGCTGGCGGCGGCATAAAGACGGATGGTCCTTGCCTGTGCCCGGCTGACCGCTTCTTGCGCAGCCAGCGGGTCGGGCAGTGCCAGCGATGCCTGGTAGCGCGCTTTGGCTTCGATCGCGCGAAGGAAGTCGGATAATTGTTTGCGGGTTGCCATCAATAAATTTTGCTAGGGTCAGGGCGCTATCTTAGCAAAGAGCCGTCCCTGAGGGTATGACTATGGCAACGGCCGGTTTTTCTATCTGGCCGGCGGCTTGTGCAGATGCACAAAAGCGCTTGACCGTGTTTTGGCAGATACGCTATGGTCATTATCTGCAACGGGACGCAATAGATAAGAAGAGGCCAAGATGCAAATATCGGGCGCGGAAATACTGGTCCGCTGCCTGCAGGAAGAAGGTGCCGAGTATGTTTTCGGTTACCCCGGCGGCGCGGTTCTAGAAATATATGATGCAATCTTCAGGCAGAGCCAGTTCAAGCATGTACTGGTGCGGCATGAGCAGGCCGCCATTCATGCAGCGGATGCCTACTCGCGCTCCTGCGACAAGGTTGGCATTGCACTGGTGACTTCGGGTCCCGGTGCGACCAATGCGGTGACCGGCATTGCCACCGCCCATATGGATTCGATACCGCTGGTGGTGATCTCCGGCCAGGTCGCGACACCGGCCATCGGTATGGATGCCTTTCAGGAAGTGGATATGGTGGGTATCACCCGCCCGTGCGTGAAGCACAACTTTCTGGTCAAGGACATCAAGGATCTGGCGGAAACGATCAAAAAGGCATTCTACATTGCCCGTACCGGTCGCCCCGGTCCGGTGGTGATCGATATTCCCAAGGATGTGACTCAAGCCAAGGCCGAGTTTGTCTATCCGGATAGTGTGAGCATCCGCTCCTACCTGCCGGTGACGCGCGGCCATCCGGGCCAGATCAAGAAGGCTATCGGCTTGCTGATGGACGCCAAGCGGCCGTATATCTATGTCGGTGGCGGCGCGATACAAGGGGGTGCCGCAGCAGAAGTGACCGAGCTTGTACGTGCGCTGGGTCTGCCATGTACCAATACCCTGATGGGTCTGGGCGCTTATCCCGGCTCTGATCCGCAGTTTTTGGGCATGCTGGGCATGCATGGCACTTACGAAGCCAATATGGCGATGCAGAACTGCGATGTACTGGTCGCTATCGGCGCGCGCTTCGATGACCGGGTGATCAGCTCGCCCGAGCACTTTTTGTCCAGCCCGAAGAAGATCATCCATATCGATGTCGATCCGTCTTCGATCGCCAAGCGCGTCAAGGTGGACGTGCCGATTGTGGGCGATGTCAAACATGTGCTGAAAGACATGCTGGAGCTGATCCGTGCCTCCAGTCAGCGTCCGGATGCCGCTGCGCTGGCGAACTGGTGGCAGCAGATTGAAGCCTGGCGTGCCCGTGATTGCCTGCTGTACAAGCCGTCCAGCGAGTTCATCAAGCCGCAGCATGTGGTGCAAACCCTGTACGAGATTACCGGCGGCAATGCCATCATTACCTCCGATGTGGGCCAGCACCAGATGTGGGCGGCACAGTACTACAAGTTTGACCGGCCCAAGCAGTGGCTGAATTCGGGCGGGCTTGGCACCATGGGCTTCGGCTTGCCGGCGGCCATGGGCGCGCAACTGGCCAACCCGGATGCTACCGTCGCCTGTATCACCGGCGAAGGCTCTATCCAGATGAACATTCAGGAACTGTCGACCTGCAAGCAGTACCACACGCCGGTGAAGGTGATTTCGCTGAACAACCGTTATCTGGGCATGGTGCGCCAGTGGCAGGAGTTCTTCTACGGCACGCGCTACTCCGAGTCGTATATGGATGCGCTGCCGGACTTCGTGAAGATCGCCGAGGCTTATGGTCACGTCGGCATCAAGATCGAAAGCCCGGCCGACGTCGAGCCGGCGCTGCGCGAGGCATTCAGCGCCAAGCTGAAAGAGCGTCTGGTATTTATGGACTTCCGAACCGATCAGTCGGAAAACGTGTTCCCGATGATACGCAACGGCAAGGGTCTGGATCAGATGGACCTGCCGCCGCATATGCGTGAAGACGATACGCCGGCTGCCGATCGCGACTACGGCAACCTGTGCTGAGCGGAGAGATCACGATGAAACACATTCTTTCCATTTTGCTGGAAAACGAAGCGGGCGCACTGTCCCGCGTCGTGGGGCTGTTTTCGGCCCGCGGTTACAATATTGATTCGTTGACGGTATCGACTACCGAAGACCCGACGCTATCGCGCATGACCATCGTGACGCACGGGTCCGACGACGTGATCGAACAGATTACCAAGCAGCTCAACAAGCTGATCGAGGTAGTCAAGGTGATCGACCTCAACGAGTCCGAGCACATCGAACGCGAGATGATGCTGATCAAGGTGCGCGCTACCGGCAAGGAGCGCGAGGAGATGAAGCGCATGGCGGATATTTTCCGCGGCCGCATTATCGACGTCACCGAGAAGACCTACACCATCGAGTTGACCGGAACCAGTGACAAGCTCGGCGCCTTTATCGAGGCCATAGACCGCGCCGTCATTCTGGAAACGGTCCGCACCGGTGCCTCGGGCATCGGTCGTGGTGAGCGGATACTGAAGATTTGAACTGCGGCAGCGGGAGTCCGGGATCAAGCCGCCCTGATCCCGGGTTTCCGATAGCGACATAACGACATAACGACACAAGGAAAAACAACATGAAAGTTTTTTACGATAAAGATGCCGATCTCTCCATCATCAAGGACAAGCGTGTCGCCATCATCGGTTACGGCTCGCAGGGCCATGCCCACGCGCAAAACCTGAAAGAGTCCGGTGTCGAGGTCGTGGTTGGTCTGCGCAAGGACGGTGCATCATGGGCCAAGGCCGAAGCGGCCGGCCATAAGGTAAAGGAAGTCGCCGAAGCGGTGAAAAAAGCCGATGTGGTGATGATTCTGCTGCCGGACGAAAGCCAGCCTGACGTCTACGCCAAGGACATCGCCCCTAACCTGAAAAAAGGCGCGGCACTGGCCTTCGCTCACGGCTTCAACATCCATTACAACCAGATCATCCCGGCTGCCGACATCGACGTGATCATGGTTGCGCCTAAGGGCCCGGGCCACACCGTGCGTTCCGAATATGTGAAGGGTGGCGGCGTACCGACCCTGATCGCCGTGTATCAGGACAACTCCGGCAAGGCACGCGATATCGCGCTGTCCTACGCTGCGGCCAACGGCGGCACCAAGGGCGGCGTGATCGAGACCAACTTCCGCGAAGAAACCGAAACCGACCTGTTCGGCGAACAGGCGGTACTGTGCGGCGGCGCCGTTGAGCTGGTGAAAGCCGGTTTCGAAACGCTGACCGAAGCCGGTTACGCACCGGAAATGGCCTACTTCGAGTGCCTGCACGAGCTGAAGCTGATCGTCGACCTGATGTACGAAGGCGGCATCGCCAACATGAACTACTCGATCTCGAACAACGCCGAGTATGGCGAGTACGTGACCGGGCCGGAAGTGGTGACTTCCGCCACCAAGGAAGCGATGAAGAAGGCGCTGTACCGCATCCAGTCGGGCGAATACGCCAAGATGTTCATCCTCGAAGGCAAGACCAACTACCCTTCGATGACCGCCCGTCGCCGCCTGAACGCCGAGCATCCGATCGAGAAGGTGGGTGCCGAACTGCGCGCCATGATGCCGTGGATCGCCAAGAACAAGCTGGTTGACCAGTCCAAGAACTAAGCCTGTTTGGTGCATGAAAAAAGCCGGGATGTTGTCCCGGCTTTTTGATTGATGACAGATCCCGCTTGCACTGCAAGCAGGATCTGTCTTGAAAACAGGAAGGCTGCCGGTTCAAATACTTAAGTGGAGCGGCCCGGCTACGCCGGGTCCGGAAACTTCTTTTGAAGATGACTTTGCCAGCAGCCTGAAAGCCGGGACGCTGTCCCGGCTTTTTTGCGTCTGCGGCAGGCTTAATCCGCCATCGTCTCGCCCATGCGCACTGCGCGTGCCGGCGCCCACGCCGGATTGAATCGCAGATCGCCGTGCGGAAATAGCAGCACCACGGTCGAGCCCAGCAGGAAGCGGCCCATTTCCTCGCCTTTTTGCAGGCGGATATCCTGATCCTGATAGTCCCAGTGCACGATCTTGCCCGGACGCGGCGGGTTGACTACGCCGTGCCACACGGTAGCCATGCTGCCGACGATGGTGGCACCGACCAGCACCAGTACGAACTGGCCTTCCGGCGAATCAAACAGGCAGACCACGCGCTCGTTGCGTGCGAACAGCGCATCCACTCCACGGGCAGTCGCCGGATTCACCGAATACAGCTCGCCCGGTACATAAGTCATCTGCAGCAAACGGCCAGCACACGGCATGTGAATGCGGTGATAGTCGCGCGGGCTTAAATAGATGGTGGCGAACTGGCCGTGTTCGAATTGCTGTGCCAGCTTGGCATCGCCGGCGAGCAGGGCGCTGGTGCTATACGAGCGGCCCTTGGCCTGGAAAATCTGGCCGGACTCGATACGGCCGAACTGGCTGATGGCGCCATCGACCGGGCACAGCAGGCGGCTGCCGGCCAGCGGACGCACGCCGGGCTTGAGTGCGCGGGTGAAGAATTCGTTAAAGCTTGTGTAGCTAGCAGGATCGCTGGCCGCCGCTTCCGCCATATTGACCTGATAGCGGGCAATAAAATCGCGTATCAGCCATTGGGTGAGTTTGCCTGCTTGCAGGCTGGCGACAAAGCCGAACAAACGGGTTATGGCCAGCTTGGGCAGCACATGTTGCAACAGTACAAAAAGGCGCTCGGACAAGGGCGGTCCCCAAAAAGTCAAAGGGAAGAATTATATCCTATCTGTTTGTGCCTTGCCGGCGGCATGACGGGCCAACTGGTCAGCGCAAATTTTGCTAGCAGCACAGGATTGAATTAGACATATTGTCTGAAATTGTAAATTAGACACAGGTAAAGCTGATTTTTTAAAATTCATTCGCATATTATTTGACATCATGTCGATGATTTTCTAGTCTATGACAAACAGTCAGCAGGAGAGCGCAATGCAATTGGACATCGAACGATTGATCGCCGATTTCGGTGGTCCCGGAATCATTGCCGAGGCACTTAGCCTGGCTTTTCCGGATGAACCGGTGTCGCGGGCCGCAATCTATAAGTGGCGCGAGCGCGGCAGCCTGCCGCTGGCGCAGCTGAACAAGCTGGCGCAACTGGCGGCAAGCCAGGGCAAAAGATTCGACTACAGCGACTATCTGGTTGGCACTTTGCTGGCCGGCGGACATGGGAGAGCATTCGATATGGGCGACCGTTTGATCATTTTTGATACCACCTTGCGTGATGGCGAGCAGTCACCGGGCGCATCCATGAGCCGTGAAGAAAAGCTGCGCATTGCGCGCCAGCTGGAGCGTCTGGGTGTCGATGTGATCGAGGCCGGCTTTGCGGCGGCAAGTTTGGGCGATGCCGAGGCGATACGCGGCATTGCCGAGGCGATACGCGAGTCGACGGTGTGCTCGCTGGCACGCGCCAACGAGCGCGATATCCGTGCCGCCGGCGAGGCGATTGCGCCGGCTGCGCGCGGCCGTATCCACACCTTTATCGCGACCAGCCCGATCCATATGGAAAAGAAGCTGCGCATGCAGCCGGACGAGGTGGTCGAGGCCGCGGTGAAAGCCGTGAAACTGGCACGCGAATATACCGATGATGTCGAATTCTCGGCCGAAGATGCGCTGCGTTCCGATCCGACTTTTCTCGCGCGTATCTTTGGCGAAGTGATCGCCGCCGGTGCTTCCACCATCAATGTACCGGACACAGTCGGTTATGCGGTACCGCGTGTGACCGAGGCCTTCTTCCGCGACCTGATCGGTGCCACGGTGGGCGGTAACCGGGTGGTATGGTCGGCGCACTGCCATAACGATCTGGGCATGGCGGTGGCCAATAGTCTGGCGGCGGTACTGGGCGGCGCGCGTCAGGTGGAATGCACCATCAATGGTCTGGGCGAGCGCGCCGGCAATGCCGCGCTGGAAGAAATCGTGATGGCGGTCAAGACGCGGCGCGATATCTTTAATGTCGATACCCGCATCGATGCCACGCAGATCGTGCCGGCCTCGCGTCTGGTATCGACCATTACCGGCTATCCGGTGCAGCCGAACAAGGCTATTGTCGGTGCCAATGCCTTCGCCCACGAGTCCGGTATTCATCAGGATGGCGTACTCAAGCACCGCGAAACCTACGAGATCATGTCGGCCGAATCGGTGGGCTGGAGCGCCAACCGCCTGACGCTGGGCAAGTTGTCGGGGCGCAATGCGTTCAAGACCAAGCTGGCGGCGCTGGGCATCGTAATCGACAGCGAAGAAGCGCTGAATGCTGCCTTTACCCGCTTCAAGGAACTGGCCGACAAGAAGCGCGAAATCTTCGATGAAGACCTGCATGCACTGGTGTCGGACGAACTGGTGTCCATCGAGCAGGAAGATTACAAGTTTGTATCGCTCAAAATCGCAACCGAAACCGGTGAGCCGCCACTGGCCGCCATCGTGTTTGGCCAGCATGGCGCCGAGCAGCGTGCCGAATCGTCCGGCTCCGGCCCGGTGGATGCCGCATTCAAGGCGATAGAGAGTGTGGTGCATAGCGGCGCCGAGCTGGAGCTGTATTCGGTCAATGCCATTACCAAGGGCACCGAATCGCAGGGCGAGGTCACGGTCAGGCTGGAAAAGGAAGGCCGTATCGTCAACGGTCAGGGTGCCGATACCGACATTATCGTCGCCAGCGCCAAGGCGTATCTGTCGGCACTGAACAAGCTGTTCCATAAGGATGAACGGGTAAAAGCACAAGGTAACGTCTGAGTTTTCGGTTTGACATCCGGTACGCCGTGCCTCCCTTGCGTGGTCCCCGACCATTCCCGTCCCGTTGCAGGCTCGGGTGACGCAGCGGATATGCGCGGCAAGCCACAAGGTTTCACTACACCCTTTTGATTGAAACCCTAGGCCCACAAGGCCGCCTCTTAATTTCTGCCCAAGCTCATAAGGCTTGGGCACCGGACTAGCCGACCCATGAGGTCGGCTTTGTCGTGTCCGGCAGCCCGGGCAGTAAAAATGGATTCGACGGTGAGTGATGTCGCGGGCGAGTCAGAGCTTCCTGCTGCGGCGACGGGCAATCGCCCCCATCAGGGCCATCGCGGCTAGCATCATGGCGTAGGTTTCCGGTTCGGGTACGGCTGCCACCGTGCTGGCCAGAATAAAGTCCTGTTTGTAGGCATTCGTCAGGCGCTGGGTATTCCAGGTGACCTTGGAGGCATCCAGGTTCTTGGCCTCGTTCAGCCACTGGGTTGCCGTATTATTGGCGGTGGATGTCCAACTGGACGCTCCGAAGTTACCGGATCCGTTGCCGTACTGTACCTTGAAGCTGTCTTGGGCTTCGGAGACGATTTCCCATACTGCCAGCTGGAATGCAAGCCCTGCGGCCAGATTAGTGACCTTATCATTCGCGACGGTATACAGACGGTTAAGCATATTGCTGTCGGCCGCAGAGAAGCTGGCCAGCGTGTAGTGGGTGGCATCCCAGCTCAGGGGCTGATTCAGCTCGACGCAATAGGTCGAGAACGACTTGCCGTCCAGCGTGCCTTTCAGGGTGCCGGCACCGACATTCAGCCAGCTTTGGCCGCCATTGGTCGTGACGGTGGCATTGGATAGCGGGCTCTGGCTTGGGTTCAGGTCCAGATTCAGGGCCTGAGCCAGCGGGGCAAACGGTAAGATGGCCAGCAGGAGTGCACCAGCCTTGAATGCATATTTCATGAGATTCTCCTCGGGTTAAAGGACGTCATCGTCCTGACACATTGGTGGATGGCTTGCCGGCACATGCTCTTTTGCCGCTGGCCAGCTCCACTGGCTAGGTTTAGGAGACAATATTAATTTAGTCAAATCGGCTTTAAGTTGATTAAATTGTTTTATTTATAATGTTGCTATGACATTAATAGACCAAGCCGCTGTGGTTTCTTCCGTTGTTGTTCACGACCGGTCTTGTCTGGCGGATGCCGGCTATTTTGCAGACATTCTTGCTGGCATCGCCATCATCGGGCACTGGCAGTGCTACAATTGCGCGCATTTTCATGCCTCCGCCCTCCCTCACCATGCAGCTACTCAAAGATAAAATCCTTAGCGACGGTCGTCTGCTCGATGGCTATGTACTTAAGGTCGACAATTTCCTCAATCACCAGCTGGATGTGGCGCTGCTCGATGCCATGGGAGCGGAGTTTGCCAGCCGTTTTTCCGGGGTCAAGATCGACAAGATCCTGACCGTCGAGGCCTCCGGTATTGCCGTGGCGGTGATGGCGGCGCGCCACTTCGGCAATGTGCCGGTGGTGTTTGCCAAGAAAACCGAGAGCCTGACGCTGGATCAGGATGCGTTCGAGAGCGATGTCTACTCGTTTACCAAACAGAAAACCTATCGTGTGCGCGTATCGCGCCGTTACCTTGTGCCCGGCGAGCGGGTGCTGGTGCTGGATGACTTTCTCGCCAATGGCCATGCGGCTTGTGGGCTGATCGACATCGTGCGTCAAGCAGGCGCCGAGACGGTGGGAGTCGGTATCGTGATTGAAAAGGGTTTCCAGAACGGCCGCGCGCTGATCGAAGAGGCCGGTGTGAGCCGGGTCGAGTCGCTGGCTATCCTGAAAAGTATTGCCGAAGGCAAGATCGAGTTTGTCTGATATTTAAGCAGGTCACGCACTATCGCCGGCATGTTTGCCGGCGATATTTTTTTGCCTGCAACAAAAGTGTAAGCGCCGATTTTTGGCATGATATTGCGATGTAACGGGATTAGTCAGTTTGTTTTCATCTAAAAAATGATTTTTGCATTTAAACATTGTGCATGATCAAGCTGGCCGGACAGGATGGTGGGTACTATGACGAGCAAGAGTATTTGTCGTGGTCTGGACAGCTAGGGATTTAAAAAAGGGGAAAATAAATGCTAGGTATCGAGTTAGCCGTGGTCTTGGGCGCCATTTTCTTGGGTGCCCGCTTGGGGGGAGTCGGCATCGGCTTTGCCGGTGGTCTTGGGGTCGTGGCCTTGGCCATTCTGGGGACGTCGCCGGGCAGCATTCCGTGGGATGTGATCCTGATCATCATGGCGGTGATTGCGGCAATTGCATCGATGCAGGTTGCCGGCGGTATGGATTATCTGGTGAGTCTGGCGGAGAAACTGCTGCGCAAACATCCGAAATACATCACCTATCTGGCGCCGCTGGTGACCTACTTCATGACTCTGCTGGCCGGCACCGGGCACACCGCATTTTCGACCTTGCCGGTCATTGCCGAAGTCGCCAAAGAGCAGGGCATACGTCCGTCACGGCCGTTGTCGATTTCGGTGGTGTCGTCGCAAATCGCCATTACGGCATCGCCGATATCGGCGGCCGTGATTTTTGTCTCGGGCGTGCTGGAGCCGTTGGGTGTCAGCTATCTGCAGTTATTGGCCATCACGATACCGACGACACTGGCCGCGGTGGTGCTGACCTCTTTTGTTGCCAACCGCCTGGGTTGCGAGCTCAAGGATGATCCGGTGTATCAGGAGCGTCTGGCCAAGGGGCAGGTGACGATACGCGGCGAGCAGAAGCTGGAAATTCTGCCCCATGCCAAGCTGTCGGTCATGCTGTTTCTGACGGCCATCGTCGCCGTGATGCTGTATGCGACCGCGATCTCGCCTACGGTAGGCCTGATCGAAAAGCCGGTGATGCCGCGTAACGACGCGATCATGGCCATCATGCTGTCGGCTGCCGCCATGATCAGCATGCTGTGCAAGATCGATACCGGCAAGGTGCTGAATGCGGCGACGTTCAAGTCCGGCATGTCGGCCTGTGTGTGCGTGATGGGCGTGGCTTGGCTGGGGGATACCTTTGTAAGCGCGAATATCGACGGCATCAAGGAAACGGCCAGTACCTTGCTGGACAGTTATCCGTGGATGCTGGCCGTGGTATTGTTTTTTGCATCCATGTTGCTGTATTCGCAGGCAGCCACCGCCAAGGCGCTGTTGCCTGCCGCCCTGTTGCTGGGCGTGAGCCCGCTGACGGTGATCGCCTCGTTCGCGGCGGTGTCGGCGCTATTCGTGCTACCGACTTATCCGACCTTGCTGGCGGCGGTGGAGATGGATGAAACCGGCTCTACCCGTATCGGCAAAGCCGTGTTCAATCATCCGTTTATTATTCCGGGTGTGCTGGCGATCAGCCTGTCGGTTGCCTTCGGCTTTTTGCTGGGTGGACTGGTGCTGTAAATGATGTTCTGAGACGCAAAAAAGGCGCTTGACGGCGCCTTTTTTGCGTCTGCTTTCAGCTTCAAGGCATATTGGCGGTAAACACGCGGTTGCCGTTGACGGTGCCGACAAACGGCGCACCGGCGACTTCCTGGCTTGCGATCACGCCGCTCATGCTGGCGGATTTTCCGCTGACGGTGGTGCCATTGCACAGCAGGGTATTGGTGTTGCCTGCATTTTCACACACCAGCGGGCCGGCTAGCGGGTGGCCGGCATCGGCAAACCATTGCGTGCCGTAGGCTGCCACATTATTGCGTACGGTCGGTGCCATCATGGTCTGGCAGGCGGATAGCAGGGCGGTGCCCAGCGCGAGGCTGGCCAGTCGGGTCATCTTGTTCATCTTGATCTCCATCGTTACAAATCGGTCTGCGCCTGACTGCAGTGCAGGCCATTGCACTATTTTAGGTGCATGTGCAATACAGCATCGGTAAATCTTGCACCTGCCGGATTCTGTCCTAGCATCAGTAAACCAGCCGTCATTACCAGGCTGAGTTCTGTATCCATTGGGCCTGATTGGGCCGGGATTTATTGTGAGGGGGAGCCATGCTGCCATTGCGCCTAGCTTTGCCGGTGCCCATCTTGTTTTGTGCCGGCGTGCATGCTGCCGAATACAATTTCCAGACGCCGGTTACCAGTGTCGCGCGCAGTATCTACGACCTGCATACGCTGCTTCTTTATATCACCATCACCATCGTTGTCATCGTTTTTGGCGTGATGTTCTACGCCATTATCCGCCACCGCAAGACGGCGGGACGCACGGCCAAGCAATTCCACGAGAACACCACGGTCGAGATTGTCTGGACGGCCATTCCGCTGTTGATTCTGGTCGGCATGGCATGGCCGGCAACCCAGGCGGTGCTGGCGCAAAAAAGCACGCGTGGCGAGGACATGACGGTCAAGGTTACCGGCTACCAGTGGAAATGGCAGTACGACTATCTGGATGAGGGCGTGGCCTTTATGAGCCACCTCACGACGCCGCGCGACGGCACGCTCAAGACCGCCGGCGGGCCTTATCTGCTGGAAGTGGACGAGGCGCTGGTGGTGCCCACCGGCAAGAAAGTCCGCCTGATTCTCACCGCCAACGATGTCATCCACTCATGGTGGGTGCCGGCGCTGGGGGTCAAGCAGGATGCCATTCCCGGTTATGTGCGTGATACCTGGTTCAAGGTTGATACCCCCGGCATCTATCGCGGCCAGTGTGCCGAGCTATGCGGCAAGGATCACGGTTTCATGCCCATCGTCGTCGATGCCCGGACGCCGGAGGAGTACCAGAAGTGGCTGGCGGCCAAGAAGGTCGCCGCAGCCGCCAGGGTGGAAGACCCGAACAAGGTGTGGAAACTGCCCGAGCTGATGGCACGCGGCGAGAAGGTCTACCTGCAAAATTGCGTGGCCTGCCATCAGGTCAATGGCGGCGGTGTGCCCGGTGCTTTCCCTGCCCTGGCCGGCTCCAAAATTACCACCACCGACAAGCCCGGCCATATCGATATCGTGCTGAACGGCAGCAGGAAAAATGCGGCGATGGCGGCGTGGGGCAAGCAATTGTCGGATACCGAGCTGGCGGCGGTGATCAGCTACGGGCGCAATGCCTGGGGCAATAACACCGGCGACATCGTTCAGCCCAAAGAGATCAAGGCCGCGCGCGGCGGCAAGGTTTAAGGAGACAGCATGAATATCGCCGATGGTGCACACCTTGCCGGACACCTTGCCCACGACAAGCCGCGCGGCCTTGCGCGCTGGCTGTTCGCCACCAATCACAAGGATATCGGCACGCTGTATCTGTGGTTCTCGTTTGCGATGTTCCTGTCCGGCGGGGTGATGGCGCTGGGGATACGTGCCGAGCTGTTTAGCCCGGGGCTGCAATTCTGGCAGCCCGAGCTCTTTAACCAGCTCACCACCCTGCACGGGCTGGTGATGGTGTTCGGCGCCATCATGCCGGCCTTCACCGGCCTCGCAAACTGGATGCTGCCCTTGATGATAGGCGCGCCGGATATGGCATTCGCGCGCATGAATAACTGGAGCTTCTGGCTCTTGCCGCCGGCGGCGCTATTGCTGATGATTTCGTTCTGGGTGCCCGGCGGCGCGGCGGCGGCCGGCTGGACGCTGTATGCCCCGCTGTCGACCCAGGGAGGCATGGGCATTGACCTGACCATCTTTGCCATCCACATCCTCGGCGTCAGCTCCATCATGGGGGCGATCAATATTGTCGTCACCATTCTCAACCTGCGTGCGCCGGGCATGACGCTGATGAAGATGCCGATGTTTGCCTGGGCCACGCTGATTACCGCCTATCTCATTATTGCGGTAATGCCGGTGCTGGCCGGGGTGGTGACCATGGTGCTGACCGACCGCCATTTCGGTACCCATTTTTTTAATGCCGCCGGTGGCGGCGACCCGGTGATGTATCAGCATATCTTCTGGTTCTTCGGCCACCCCGAGGTCTACATCATGGCCTTGCCGGCTTTCGGCATTGTCAGTCAGGTGATTCCGACTTTCGCCCGCAAGCCGCTATTCGGCTACACCTCCATGGTGTACGCCACCTCCAGCATTGCGCTGCTGAGCTTTATGGTGTGGGCGCACCATATGTTCACCACCGGCATGCCGGCCACCGCGCAGCTGTTTTTCATGTACGCGACCATGCTGATCGCGGTACCGACCGGGGTGAAGGTGTTCAACTGGGTGGCGACGATGTGGGAAGGCGCGATGACCTTCGAGACACCGATGCTGTTCGCCATCGGTTTCGTGATGCTGTTTACCATCGGGGGGCTATCCGGCGTAATTCTGTCGGTGGCGGCGGTCGATACCCAGTTGCAGGACACCTATTACGTGGTGGCGCATTTTCATTACGTGCTGGTGGCCGGTGCCCTGTTCAGCCTGTTTTCCGCCGTCTATTACTGGTTTCCCAAAATGACCGGCAAGATGTATTCGGAGCCACTGGGCAAGCTGCACTTCTGGTGGTCGCTGGTGTGGTTCAACGTCACCTTCTTTCCCATGCACTTTCTGGGGCTGGCCGGCATGCCGCGCCGTATCCCCGACTACGCGCTGCAGTTTACCGATTTCAATGCCATCGCCAGTGTCGGTGCCTTTATGTTCGGTATCGGGCAACTGATCTTCTTCTACAACATGGTGGTTTCCATCCGTCACGGTGTAAAAGCACCGCAAAAACCGTGGGAAGGGGCCAATACGCTGGAGTGGGCGATTGCCACGCCGGCGCCGTATCACAGCTTTGTGGTCGCCCCCGAGCTCAAGGTCGGCGACAACGGCGTGATTCTGCAGATGAAGGGCGACGAGCACCATTGAGGATGCGCTGATGCATACCGCGAACGGGATTTTATTGAAAAAGCTGTTGCTGATTGCCTGCCTGATGTTTGGTTTTGCCTGGGCGCTGGTGCCGCTATACCGCACCATCTGTGAAGTGACCGGCATCAATCGCGTGGTCAAGGCCGACGAAGCACCGGCGGTTGCGACAGATAGCGTGGTCGCTGTTGGCGCGCCGGTGACGCTGGTGTTTGACGCCAATGTGCAGGCCGGACTGCCGTGGCAGGTGAAGCCGCTGGTGCGAAAGCTCGCTGCACGTACCGGTGAATTTGTCCGCGTTGACTATGAAATCACCAACGCCAGCAACCGGCGTGTGGTGGGGCAGGCGCTGCCGCGCTATTTGCCGGCCGCAGCTAGCCCCTATATCCACAAGCTGGACTGTTTTTGCTTCAAGGAACAGGCCTTTGCTCCGGGTGAGACCCGGCGCTTTCCGGTGGTGTTTGTGGTGAGCCGCGAACTGCCGGCCGAGATAGCCGAAGTCACACTAGCCTATACCGTGTTCGATGTGCCGGGGCGCAGCATAGCGCCCTGAGGGAAACAGCCATGCGCTTACGGCGGGCGTTGCGGGCGGTGTGGTCTGCTTTTAGCGGTATCAGGCAAAGTGGCGCGGCCGAGGCCGACCGCCAGTTGAAGGTTGGCGAGATCATCGTGGCCGCACTGCTGCTGGCAGGGTTGCTGATTGCGGGTTTGTTGTTTGTCGTGCGCCACATCGTGGCCTTAGCGGGAGCTTGATATGGAAACACCTGGCATCGCCTCACCCGATGTGCCTGCCGACCAGCAGACCCGCTACTTCGTGCCGCCCCCCTCGCGCTGGCCGCTGATCGGTGCGGTCGCGCTGTTCTGTATCGGGCTGGGGGCGGCATTCGCGCTCAACGGCATGCTGCTGGGGCCGCTGTCGCTGGGGGTCGGCGTCGCCATTCTGGTGTGGATGCTGAGCGGCTGGTTTCGCGATGTGATACGCGAAAGCCGCGCCGGCAGCTACCACGCCCGCGAGGACATGTCGTTCCGCTGGGGCATGGGCTGGTTCATCTTTTCCGAAGTGATGTTTTTCGCCGCCTTTTTCGGCGCGCTCTATTACGTGCGGGTGATTGCACTGCCGGAGCTGGGTGACGAGGCACACAAGCTGTTGTGGCCCGATTTCACGCCGGCCTGGCCCTTGCAGACTGCACCCGGTATCGATGCCGTGTATCGCTCGATGGGGGCCTGGGGGTTGCCGGCCATCAATACCGCCATCCTGCTGAGCTCGGGCGGCACGCTGACCTGGGCGCACTGGGGGCTGATTTCGGGTAAACGCAGCCAGCTGGCTTGGGGGCTGGGCATCACCGTGCTCCTGGGCTGTCTGTTTCTTGGCCTGCAGGCCTACGAATACCATCATGCGTTCAGTGAACTGGGGCTTTCCTTTGCCTCCGGTGCTTACGGCATGACCTTCTACATGATGACCGGCTTTCACGGCATGCATGTATTCGTCGGTACGTTGATTCTGGCGGTGATCTGGGTGCGTGTGCTGCGCGGCCACTTCAGCGAGCACAATCACTTCGCCTTCGAAGCCGCCGCCTGGTATTGGCACTTCGTTGATGTGGTGTGGCTGTTGTTGTTTGTGTTTGTGTATTGGGTGTGAGGGGGGGTAGGGAATAGGGAATAGGGAATAGGGAATAGGGAATAGGGAATAGGGGGGCTTCTGCGCGGACGGGCTTGAGTCCTTAGCCTCCGATCAGGCGCGTGATGAGCAGCAGCATGAATAGGGCAATAGAGAGCGCTACGCGCAGGGTCAGCGCCCGTACGGTGCGTTCGCGGTTGGCACCGGGGCGCAGCAGGCCGGACAGGGCTGAAAACAGCGTCAGGATAATGGCCAGAACGGCGAGCGCGACGAGGATTTTCATGAAGTTTGCACCGGGCAATATATCGTTAAAGTCTAGTGTCATCATTGGCTGTTGTCTGCTGCCGTTTGTGCTGTGCGCATGGCAGTGGCAGCGCGGGCTGGCGCGCAGTGCCGAGCTGGCCGCTTATGAAGCCGCCGCCCTGCAAGCACCGCAGGTGCTGGCCGAGCAAGGCCGGGCGGCACAACCCGATCGCCGCCGTGTTGCGCTTAGCGGGCGGGTGGTCGGCGATGTGTTGCTGTGGCAGGGGGCGGGCAAGAACGGGCGGCCGGACTACCGCATCTGGCTGCCGCTGGCCTTGAGCGACGGCAGCATGGTGATGGTGGATGTGGGTCGCCTGGCTGCCAATACCCGCTTACCGCTGCTGCCCCATACCCTGACGGTTAACGGGCACTGGCAGCGCTGGCCGCAGGTGCTGACGCTGTCCGGGGCCCGTTTGGGCGACAAGGGGATTGTCGATGCCCCGTTACGCGCGGCACTGGCCGGGCGCTATGGCGAGGCGCTGCGCCCGGGGGTGGTGGTGCTGGAGTCGCCCTTGCCCGGCTTGGCGGCCTCGCCGCTTAAACCGGCCTTCGACCCGCAACGCCATTTTGCCTATGCCCTGCAATGGCTGCTGCTGGGGCTGCTGCTGCTGGTGTCGGCCTGGCGTTTATTCAAACCGGCGAACCGCGCCGGCGGAAGTCTCATGGAGGACAGTGTATGAAATCCAACAAGATACTGTGGCTGATTCTGGCTTTGTGTATGGCGCCGGTCTTGGCTTCCAGCGTGCTTTATTTTGCCTACCCGCCTGCTGGCGGCAAGAGTTACGGCACGCTGTTGCCGACGCAGTCTCTGGCCATCGCCAAAACCAGTGCTTGGCCAAAGGGAAAATGGGTGCTGATGAATACGGCACACGCGCCTTGCGACACGCTTTGCCAGCAGCAGCGTTTCGATCTTGGCCAGATTCATACGGCGCAGAACGAGGGCAGTGAACGGCTGGAGGTGTTGACGCTGTTTAATGCTGGGGCTGCGCTTGATCGTTCGCATGTCGAAATTCTGGTCGGTGACGAGCGCTTGCTGCGTCCGGGGCTGACGCTGGTCGACCCGCTGGGCAATCAGGTACTCAACTACCCGGCAGGCAGCGACCCGACCCGCATCATCCGCGAAGTGGCCAAGGTGATGAAGAGCAATAACGGTTTGGGGTGAGTGGGGAGTGGGGAGCGGGGAATGGGGAATAGGGAATAGGGAATAGGGAATAGGGAATAGGGAATAGGGCGGCGAGCCTGCCGCGGCGTTCGGTTTGTTTCAAGGGAAGTTTATGCCTGCATACCCATCGACTTTGCGCCGGCTGGTCTGGCTGGCGCTGCTGATTGCCTGCATTGTCGTGCCCTTGGGGGCCTATGTGCGCCTGTCCGATGCCGGGCTGGGTTGTCCCGACTGGCCGGGCTGCTATGGACAACTGTCACCGGCGCATGCGCGCGATGTGATTGTCGATATCCACAGCGCCAACCCCGCAGGGCCGGTCAGTATGGCCAAAGCGTGGAAAGAGATGGCGCACCGCTATCTGGCATCCGCTCTGGGGCTGATCATTCTGCTGGCCTGTGCCTTTGCCTGGTGGCGCCGGCTGGCGCTTTCTATCCGCCTCTTCACTTCTGTCTTGCTGCTGGCGGTGATGATGCAGGGCTTGCTCGGCATGTGGACGGTGACGCTCTTGCTCAAGCCGGTGATCGTGTCGCTGCATTTGATAGGCGGCATGCTGATCGTTGCTTTGCTCGCGGTTCAGGCCAGCCACCGAGTCCAGCCTCTGCTGGCCTCGGCCTTGTGGCAGCGCACGCTGGCTTGGTTGCTGCTCGCGGCGCTGTTAGGGCAGATCCTGCTGGGCGGCTGGGTGTCATCCAATTATGCCGCGCTGGCCTGTCAGGGTTTCCCGACTTGCAACGGGCAATGGCAGCCGGCCGATATGCGCTTCGATCATGCTTTCCAGCTGACGCGTGAACTGGGCATGGCCCCCGATGGCAGTTTGCTGCTGTTCGGCCATCTGGTCGCCATTCATTGGCTGCATCGCGTGGGTGCCGTGCTGGTGTCGTGCCTGCTGTTGCTGCTGGTGTGGACCGGGCGGCAGCAGGCTGCCTGGCAGGGACAGCGCCGCCTGTTGTTCGGTTTGTGGCTGCTGCAAATTGCACTGGGCGCCGCCAATGTACTGGCGGCCTTGCCCTTGCCGGTGGCGGTCGCACATAACGCGGTGGCGATGCTGCTGCTGGCTTGCACGCTGACATTGGCCTTGCGTTTTACTTCACCGCGACGGGCGGCTGTTGCTGCCCGTCAGCGCCGGTTTGCCAGACTGTCGGGAGAGCACGCATGAGCACACACACCCTGAATCCGTCACACCAGCCTATCCGCCAGTTATGGCGGCTGGCCAAGCCGCGCGTGGTGTTGCTGATCGTATTCTGTGCCGTCATCGGTATGCTGCTTGCGAGCGATGGATTTCCCGATCCGGCAATCTTGCTGCCGGCGACCGTGGGTATTGCGCTGGTGGCCGGCGCTGCGGCGATGATCAATTGTCTGGTCGAGCGCGGCATCGATGCACGCATGCGCCGTACCGCCAGCCGCGCGACCGCCAGCGGCGAGGCCGGCGTGGGCGCCACCCTGCTTGTGGCGCTGAGTGCCGGCGGTCTGGGTATGGCCTTGCTGGTGGCATTTGTGAATGCGCTGACAGCCTGGCTGACTCTGGCGACTTTTGTCGGCTACGCCATTGTCTATACCCTGCTGCTCAAGCCCAATACCCCGCAGAATATCGTGATCGGTGGCGCCAGCGGTGCGATGCCGCCGCTACTTGGCTGGGCGGCGATGACCGGCGAGATCAGCGCCATGGCCATGGTCCTGTTCCTGATCATCTATGCCTGGACGCCGCCGCATTTCTGGGCGCTGGCTTTGTACCGGCGCGAGGAATACCGCAATGCCGGCCTGCCCATGCTGCCGGTGACGCATGGCGAGCGCTTCACGACACTGACCATGTTGCTGTACACCATCCTGCTGGCCGCGATCTCTTTGCTGCCGGTGGCCCTGCGCGCCAGCGGTGTGCTGTATCTGCTGGCGGCGCTGTTGCTGAATGCCTATTTCATCCGGCTTGCCGTCTGTCTGCACAGAAAGTATGCTGATGAACTCGCACGTCGCATGTTCAAGGGCTCGATCTGGTATCTGACCTGGCTATTTGCGGCCTTGATGTTCGACCACTATTACTTGTTGACCCTTTAAACCATGTTGCGACGCTGCTTGCTATCTGTGTGTATGGGCTTACTGCTGGCATGTAGCCCGCAGCCGGCGGCGCCTGTTTTCAAGGGCAGCGATATTTCCGATGTGGATTTTGGCCGTAATTTCACCCTTACCGGCCAGCATGGCCAGCCGGTGTCGCTGTCCGACTATCGCGGCAAGGTGGTGGCGCTGTTTTTCGGCTATACCCACTGCCCGGATGTGTGCCCGACAACCTTGCTGGAGTACGCGGCGGCGATGAAGGCGCTGGGGCCCGATGCTTCTCGGGTGCAGGTGCTGTTTGTGTCGCTGGATCCCGAGCGCGATACGCCAGCCGTGCTGCAAGGCTATGTGCCGCATTTCGATGCGCGTTTCATCGGCTTGACCGGGTCGGCCAGCCAAAGCGCGGCGGTGGCCAGCCAGTTTAAAGTGGTGGCGCAAAAAGTCGCCACCGCGGGCGGCGGCTATACGCTGGATCATAGCGCCGGCTCGTATCTGTTTGATGGCAACGGCCGTTTACGGGTTTATCAGTCTTACGGCACGCCGGCGGCTGCGCTTGCACATGATATCGGGGCATTGTTGCGGTAAACTGGCAACTTCAATGCCATGCATGTTTCAGGATTAAGCCAGTGAGCGCAGATTCTCCCAACGATGTGTCACGTGATTCCGGTGCACCGGATCTGGCGCAATTTACCCTTAGCAGCCGGCTGGAAATTGCACATCACCTCAAGAGTATTGCCGCGTCCGGCAATATGGCGACGCTGTTTTCCGATCATGGCAAAAGCTTTGTCCTGACCCGGTTGCTGGAAGTGGATCTGGCGGCAGGCCGTCTGGTGTTTGACTGGGGCGGCAGCGAGCCGGCCAACCGCCAGTTGCTGGAGGGCGAGCGCAATGTGTTTGTTTGCGCCCCCGAAGGCGTAAAAACCCAGTGTGTGCTGGGCCAGTTCAGCCGTATCGAGTATGAAGGCCGGCCGGCCTTGTCGGTGGCGCTACCGGAGACGGTACTCAAGCTGCAGCGCCGCGAATGCTTCCGTATCCAGACGCCGGTGGCTAGCCCGCTGCTGTGCCTTATCAACGATTATCCGGTCGAGCCCTTGGTGCTGCCCTTGCTGGACATCAGTCTGGGCGGCATGGCTTTGCTGTTGCCGCGGGATAGCGCCATCAGCGTTAACATCGGCGATGCCTATCGCGACTGCCATATCGAGCTCAAACCGTTCGGCGTGCTGGATGTGGCTTTTGAAGTGCGTTACCAGCAAAGCTCCATCCAGCGCAATGATGTGGAAATTACCCGTGTGGGTTGTCAGTTCCTGAGCATGACGCAGGCTCGCGAAAATCTGGTGCAGCGCTATATCGCCACGCTGGAGCGCGAGCGCCGCGCCCTGTCATTCTGATTTTTATTTCAAAGCAACGACCGTCAGCTACCCCGGCCTAAAGGTGGGAGCTTGTTAAAAGCGAGCTAGGTTGACCAGGGCAAGCGGATTTCCGAATCCGCTCCGTTTGCAACAGGTCGTTAAGACCCACTCCGGAATGCTTCCTCAGTTCCGGACTCTGGAAGGATTCGATCATGCTGGCGCAAGGTAAAACGCCGAAGGTTGTTTCCGCCGCTAAAGCGGGAGCCGGTTGCAGACATTCCCGAGGGGAGCAGAACGAAAGTTCTTGTTACAAGGCGCGTAAGCGCAAGATTGGGAAGAGCAAACCGTGAGTGTTTTTGTTCTCGATAAACGCAAAAAGCCGCTGATGCCGTGTTCGGAAAAACGCGCACGCAAGCAGCTGGATGCAGGCCGGGCGGTAGTGGTTCGCGTGGTGCCGTTCACCATTCGGCTGAAAGACCGTGTGGGCGGGGAAGTCCAGCCGGTGCAGGTTAAACTTGACCCCGGCAGCAAAACCACCGGCATCGCGCTGGTGCGCGTGCAGGACGACACCGATATCGAAAGCGGAGAGATACGTCGCACCGTCCATCCGCTGTGGCTGGGTCATTTGCAGCATCGCGGTGCGGTCATTCGGGATGCTTTGCAGGCGCGAAGCGCCATGCGCCGCCGTCGCCGTGGTCAAAACCTGCGCCATCGTGCGCCACGATTCGATAATCGCACCCGACCGGAAGGCTGGCTTGCGTCTTCCTTGCGGCATCGGCTGGAGACAACGCTGTCGTGGGTGCAACGGCTGCGCCGCTGGTCGCCGGTTTCTGCACTCGCTGTTGAGCACGTGAAGTTCGACATGCAGGCGATGCAAAGCCCAGAAATCTCCGGCATCGAATACCAGCAAGGCACGCTGCACGGTTACACCGTGCGCGAGTATTTGCTGGAGAAGTTTAAACGCCAGTGCGCGTATTGCAGCAAGACCGACATACCACTGCAAGTCGAACACGTTACCGCCCGCGCCAACGGCGGCAGCAACCGGATCAGCAATCTGACACTGGCGTGCCAGCCTTGCAATCAGAAGAAGGATGCGCTGCCGGTCGAAGTGTTCCTGGCGAAGCAGCCGGATCGACTGGCAAAGCTGCGTCGGCAACTGAAACACCCGCTGCACGACGCTGCCGCCGTCAACAGTACCCGCAATGCGTTGGTTGCGGCATTGAAAGACACGGGCTTGCAGGTGGAAACATCGGACGGGGGCAGGACGAAATACAACCGCCATGCGCTGTCCGTGCCCAAGACTCATGCGCTTGATGCGGCCTGTGTCGGCAGGGTGGATGCTGTCGGCCACTGGCAGCGCCCGGTGGTGGAAATAAAAGCCACCGGACGCGGCAGCTACCAGCGCACGCGGCTGGATGGTTCGGGTTTCCCGCGAGGCTACCTTACTCGCAGCAAACGCCACTTTGGTTTCCAGACCGGCGACCGCATCAAAGCGGTTGTAACCAAAGGCAAGAAAGCTGGCACGTATTGCGGGCGGGGGGCGGTTCGCGCCAGCGGCAGTTTCAACATCCAGGTTGCCGGAGCGCCTGCCGTGCAAGGGATTAATCACCGGCACTGCCGGCTGATCCAACGTGCAGACGGCTACGGTTATACCTTCCAACCCAAGGCTGCTTAGAGAAAGGAGAGCGGGATTGGAGTACAGCCAAAGCATCGACCCCTGCGGGGTCGGCGCTCTCGACCTCGGGCTAAACCCCGAGGTTTCCCGCGCAAACTGATGAAACTGACCATTGCCCTGTCCAAGGGCCGTATTTTTGAAGAAACCCTGCCCTTGCTGGCTGCTGCCGGCATTATGCCGGCCGAAGATCCCGAGTCGTCGCGCAAGCTGGTGATAGACACCAATCACGAACACGTGAAACTGGTGATCGTGCGCGCGTCCGACGTGCCGACCTATGTGCAGTATGGGGCGGCGGATCTGGGCATTGCCGGGCGCGATGTGCTGATCGAGCACGGTGGCGATGGTCTGTACCAGCCGCTGGACCTGAATATTGCCTGCTGCAAGATGATGGTCGCGGTATCGCGTGATTTCGATTACGCGGCGGCGGTGAAGCATGGTGCCCGTCTCAAGATCGCCACCAAGTACCCGCAGATTGCGCGCGAGCATTTTGCGCGCAAGGGGGTGCACGTAGACATCATCAAGCTGTACGGCTCGATGGAGCTGGCGCCATTGGTTGGCCTGGCCGACGCCATTGTCGATCTGGTGTCTACCGGCAATACGCTGAAGGCCAATAATCTGGTCGCCGTCGAGCATATCCTCGACATCAGCTCGCGGCTGGTGGTGAATCAGGCGGCACTCAAACTCAAGTATTCGACCATACAGCCGGTGCTGGACGCGTTTGCGTCGGCGGTGCCGGCGTGATGGAGGCCCGCATGCAGAAACTCGATAGCCGTATGCCAAGCTTTGATGCCAGCCTGCGTGCGCTACTGGCATTTGAAACCGCGCAGGACCCCGAGGTCGATGCCCGCGTCGCCGCCATCTGTGACGATGTCAAAGCCCGTGGAGATGCGGCGCTGATTGAATACAGCAAGCGCTTCGACCGGCTGGAAGTGGCCTCCATGGCCGAGCTGACGCTGTCGCGTGCCGAGCTGGAAGCGGCATTCCATCGCCTGCCACCGATCCAGCGCGAGGCGCTGACGGCTGCCGCCAGCCGTGTGACCCGCTACCACGAAAAGCAGCTGGCGCATTCGTGGAGCTACGAAGACGAAGACGGCACCCTGCTCGGGCAGCAGGTGAGTGCGCTGGAGCGTGTCGGCATCTATGTGCCCGGCGGCAAGGCCTGCTACCCCAGCTCGGTGCTGATGAATGCGCTGCCGGCCAAGGTGGCGGGCGTGGGTGAAATCATCATGGTGGTGCCGACGCCAGGCGGCGAAAAAAACGATCTGGTGCTGGCGGCGGCGTTTATCGCCGGCGTGGATCAGGTGTTTACCGTCGGTGGGGCGCAGGCGATTGCCGCGCTGGCCTACGGCACGGCCACCATCCCGCAGGTCGATAAAATTACCGGCCCGGGCAATGCCTATGTCGCCGCGGCCAAACGCCGCGTATTCGGCGTCGTCGGCATCGACATGGTCGCCGGGCCTTCCGAGATTCTGGTGATCTGCGATGGCACTACCGATCCGGACTGGATCGCGATGGATCTTTTTTCACAGGCCGAGCATGACGAAATTGCACAGGCCATCCTGTTGTGCCCGGATGCAGGCTATATCGCCGCAGTCGAAGCCAGCATCGACAAGTTGCTGCCGGCCATGCCGCGGCGCGCGATTATCGAGGCCAGCCTGGCCAATCGCGGCGCGCTGATTCAGGTGGCGGATCTGGCCGAAGCCTGCCGCATCGCCAATTTTATTGCGCCCGAGCATCTGGAACTGTCGGTGGCCGAGCCCGAAGTCTGGTTGCCGGCACTCAAACACGCCGGCGCGATCTTTATGGGCCGTTTCACCTCCGAGAGTCTGGGCGACTACTGTGCCGGCCCCAATCATGTGTTGCCGACCAGCCGTACTGCGCGCTTTGCCAGTCCTTTGGGCGTTTACGACTTTCAAAAGCGCAGCAGCCTGATCCGCGTGTCGGCTCAGGGCGCGCGCCAATTGGGAGCCATTGCCAGCGTACTGGCGCATGGCGAAGGGCTGACCGCCCACGCCCGTGCCGCAGAAATGCGTATGGAAAGCTAGGGCCGGCAGCGTAGTGGCAGGAAGCCGGCATTTTGCGGCTTGCTAATTCGCTCGCCGCCATGCGCATTACGCGATAGGATATACACATAAATTGCGTTCGCCTGTTGCGGACGGACTGAATACGATAGAGATGAAATTGTCAGCACAGCACTGGGTCAGGCCGGAAATCAGCGCGCTACAGGCGTATCACGTCGCGGAGGCATCGGGTTTCATCAAACTCGATGCGATGGAAAATCCGTTTCCCTTGCCGCCGGAACTGCAGGCCGAGTTGGGGCAGCGTCTGGCTAGGGTCGCCATCAACCGTTATCCCGATCCGGCCGGCGGCAACCTCAAGGTGCGGCTCAAGGCGGCGTTTGCCATTCCGGCTGCGGCCGATGTGCTGCTGGGGAATGGTTCGGATGAAATCATCACCCTGATCACCCAGCTGCTGGCCCGCCCCGGTGCCAAGGTGCTGGCGCTGGAGCCTTCGTTCGTGATGTACCGCATGAATGCCGTCCTGTCCGGCATGGATTATATCGGTGTGCCACTGAATGCCGACTTCAGCCTGAATCTCTCCGCCACACTGGCGGCCATCGCCCTGCATCAACCGGCGGTGGTGTTTATTGCCTACCCGAATAATCCGACCGGCAACCGCTATCCGCGCGCCGCTGTCGAAGCCATTATCGCGGCCGCACCGGGGCTGGTGGTGGTGGACGAGGCCTATCAGGCTTTTGCCGACGACAGCCTGATGGATCTGGCCGGCACGGTGGAAAACCTGCTGCTGCTGCGCACCCTGTCCAAGGTGGGTCTGGCCGGCATCCGTCTGGGCTACGCCGCCGGTCATCCGTCGTGGATGGCCGAGCTGGATAAGGTGCGCCCGCCCTACAACATCAATGTACTGACGCAGGAAACGGCGCATTTCGCACTCGACCACCTGGGCCTGTTCGATGAGCAGGCAAACCTGCTGCGCGCCGAGCGCCAGCGTCTGGCGGCCGCCGTGCAAGCCTTGCCCGCTGTCACCGTGTTCGCCAGCGAAGCCAATTTCATCAGCTGCCGCGTGAGCGGTGCCGCCGCCGTATTTGACGCGCTCAAGGCGCGCAAGATACTGATTAAAAAGCTGGACGGCGCCCATCCGCTATTGCAGGACTGCCTGCGCCTGACGGTTGGCAGCCCCGCAGAAAACAGCGCGCTGCTGGCCGCCCTTCACGACATCCTGAGCTAAACCATGCGCACAGCTACCGTTACCCGCAATACCTCCGAGACGCAGATTACCGCCGCGCTCAATCTTGACGGCAGCGGCATCGGCCGTTTTGAAACCGGCGTGCCCTTTCTCGACCACATGCTGGACCAGATCGCGCGCCACGGCCTGATCGACCTCGATATTCATGCGGTGGGGGATTTGCATATCGATGCCCATCATACGGTGGAAGATATCGGTATTACGCTGGGGCAGGCCTTTGCCCGCGCCATCGGCGACAAGAAGGGCATACGCCGCTATGGCCATGCCTATGTGCCGCTGGACGAGGCCTTGAGCCGGGTGGTACTGGATCTGTCCGGCCGTCCGGGGCTGGTGTACAACATCGAATTTACCCGCGCCAGCATCGGTAATTTCGACGTTGATCTCTTTTCCGAATTCTTCCACGGCTTCGTCAACCATGCGATGGTGACGCTGCATATCGATAATCTGCGCGGGCTGAACAGCCATCATCAGGCCGAGACCGTGTTCAAGGCCTTCGGGCGCGCGCTCAGGATGGCGGTCGAGTTCGATGAGCGCATGGCCGGGCAGATGCCGTCGACCAAGGGGACGCTGACCGCATGAAAGTCGCCATCATCGATTACGGCATGGGCAATCTGCACTCGGTCCTGAAATCGGTACAGGCCGTCAATGATTGCGGTGCCGACGTGTTTCTCACCTCCGACCCGGATGTCGTGGTCAAGGCCGACAAGGTGGTGTTCCCCGGGCAAGGCGCGATGCCGGACTGCATGCGTGAGCTGCGCGAGCATGGCCTGGCCGAGGCGGTGCTGGAAACCACCGGCAGCAAGCCGTTTTTCGGCATCTGCGTGGGGGCCCAGCTCTTGTTCGAGCATAGCGAGGAAGGCGATACCGCCGGGCTGGGTCTGTTTCCCGGTAATGTGGTGCGCTTTGCCGACGGGCTTAAAGATGCACACGGCGAGCGCCTGAAAGTGCCGCATATGGGCTGGAACCGCGTGTCCCAGACCCGGGCGCATCCCTTGTTCGCCGGCATCGACGATGGCGAACGTTTTTACTTTGTCCACAGTTACCATTTTGCCCCGGCCGATGCTGCGTTAAGCCTGGGCGAGAGCACGTACCCGACACCGTTTTCCTGTGTCGTCGGGCGCGATAATATTTTTGCCACGCAGTTCCACACCGAAAAGAGCCACCATGCAGGGCTTCAGATGATGAAGAACTTCCTTGCCTGGGACGGCTGTTGCTAACCCTTTGTAGATGAATGCACCATGCTGCTGATACCCGCGATCGACCTCAAGAATGGTCAATGTGTACGCCTGAAACAGGGCGTGATGGATGATGCGACTGTTTTCTCCGACGACCCGGTCAAGGTCGCGCTGCACTGGCGCGATTCTGGCGCCGAGCGCCTGCATCTGGTCGACCTTGATGGCGCTTTTGCCGGCAAACCCAAGAATCGTAGCGTGATACGCGACATTCTGGGCGCGGTCGGCAAGGACATGCTGGTACAACTGGGTGGCGGTATCCGCGATCTGGATACCATAGAAGCCTATCTCGATATGGGCCTCAAGTACGTGATCATCGGCACGGCGGCGGTAAAAAACCCGGGCTTTTTGCACGATGCCTGTGATGCCTTCCCCGGTCAGGTGATTGTGGGGCTGGATGCCAAGGACGGCATGGTGGCCATCGACGGCTGGGCCAAGGTGACCCAGCACAAGGTGGTCGATCTGGCCAAGCGTTTCGAGGACTATGGCGTGGTGTCGGTGATCTACACCGATATCGGTCGTGACGGCATGATGAACGGCATCAATATCGACGCGACCGTCAAGCTGGCGCAGGCCCTCTCCGTGCCGGTCATCGCCTCGGGCGGCCTGACCAATCTCGATGATGTCCGTGCCTTGTGCGCGGTCAGGAGCGAAGGCATCGAAGGCGTCATCACCGGTCGCGCCATCTACGAAGGCAGCATCGATTTTGCCGAAGCACAAACGCTGGCGGATGAGCTGACAGCTTAAAGCGGGATCCGGGACTCGTGACTAGGGAGCCGACCGGTGTTGGCTCTGGCTACGAGTCCCGGATTCCAAGTCCCTGATCCCGAAAGTCCTTATGCTCGCCAAACGCATTATTCCCTGTCTCGATGTTTCTGCCGGTCGTGTCGTCAAGGGGGTCAATTTTGTCGGCCTGCGCGATGCCGGCGATCCGGTTGCCATCGCCAAGCGCTACAACGACCAAGGCGCCGACGAACTGACCTTTCTCGATATTACCGCCAGCTCCGACGAGCGCGATTTGATCCTGCACGTAATCGAGGCGGTCGCCGATCAGGTCTTTATTCCGCTGACCGTGGGTGGCGGCGTGCGTCAGGTGGCCGATATCCGCCGCCTGCTCAATGCCGGTGCCGATAAGGTCGGCATCAATACCGCCGCGATCACCAATCCCGATCTGGTGCGCGATGCCGCCGACCGCTTCGGTTGTCAGGCCATCGTGGTGGCGGTGGATGCCAAGGCGGTGAATGCCGACAACAGCCGCTGGGAAAT
>NZ_JBOFOO010000096.1:0-1892 GCF_051659485.1 Craterilacuibacter sp.
CGCCGGCAGCAGCCGCCACCAATCCGCTGCCGCTGGACACGCGTGCCAGTGCCTATTTCAATGGTTGGCCCGAAGCTGGTGCCAAGCAGGGCGGGCATGTGCCCGGTGCCGTCAATCTGGCGGCGTCCTGGCTGGGCAAACTGGACGATGCGCAATTGCAGGCACTGCTGGCGCGCAAGGGCATTGCCGTGCAGCAGCCGCTGGGCCTATACGGCAATGGCAGCAAGGCCGTGGCCGCGCGCCTGGGCAAACTGGGCTACCGCCATATTTCCTATCTGCCGGATGCGCTGCGCGCTACGGGCAAGTTGCAGGCGCTGCCCAATTATCAGGCGCTGGTGCCGGCGTTCTGGCTACATGACTTGCAGCAGGGCCGGAAGGTGACGGCAGCACCGGCCAAGGGCTGGAAGCTGTTCGAAGTCGGCTATGGCGTACCCAAGGCTTACCTGCTGAGCCATATTCCGGGGGCCGGCTATATCGATACCAATGCGCTGGAGTCGGAGCCACTGTGGAACAAGGTCGACGATAAAAAACTGGAAGCCGGTTTGCTGGCGCAGGGTATCAGCAGCCGGACACCGGTGATCCTGTATGGCCGCGAAACACTGATGGCTGCCCGTGCCGCCCATATCCTGATGCTGGCCGGGGTGCAGGATGTACGCATCCTCGATGGCGGCTACGACGCGTGGAGCGCGGCCGATTATCCGGTTGCGCGCGGTCTGCCTGCCGCAGTCAAACCGGCTGCCAGCTGGGGCGGCCCTTTCCCCGGCAAGCCCGAATATCTGGTATCGCTGGCCGAGGCCAAGGCCTTGCTGAAAGCACCGGACGGGCGTCTGGCCAGCATACGCAGCTGGGACGAGTTCAGCGGCAAGACTTCCGGCTACAGCTATATCAAGCATAAGGGCGATATTCCGGGCGCAGCGTGGGGACATGGCGGTTCGGATGCCTACCATATGGAAGACTTCCGCAATCCGGACAATACCATGCGCGCCGCCGGCGAGATCGCCGCCTTCTGGGGCGAGGCCGGCATCCTGCCGGCGCAAAAGGTGGCCTTCTACTGCGGCACCGGCTGGCGGGCGTCGGAAGCCTTCTTCTATGCCTATCTGATGGGCTGGCCACGGCCGGCGGTCTATGACGGCGGCTGGATGGAGTGGAGTAGCGATCCGGCCAATCCGGTCGTTAGCGGCGAGCGTCCGGCCCGGCCTTGAGTGACGGGCAGCGGCGGGATGTTGCTATTCCGCCGCTGTTTGTCTGTTGGCCGGCTTCCCTGTTTTGATTGCATATGGCATGGTAGTGTCGTCGCATACGCATCATAAACAGGAAACCATCATGCAAGAGCAACACGCCTGGTCCGGCCGCTTCTCCGAGCCGGTTTCGGAACTCGTCAAAAAATACACGGCCTCCGTCAATTTCGACCTGCGGCTGGCCGAATTCGACATCGAAGGTTCGCTGGCCCACGCCACCATGCTGCACAAGGCCGGGGTGCTGTCGGACGACGATCTGGCCGCCATCCGCCGTGGCATGGCCGAAATCCAGGACGATATCCGTGCCGGGCGTTTTGACTGGAGCGTGGATCTGGAAGACGTGCACATGAATATCGAGCGTCGCCTGACCGACAAGATAGGCGACGCCGGCAAGCGCTTGCATACCGGTCGTTCACGCAACGACCAGGTTGCGACCGATATCCGCCTATGGCTGCGTGCCCAGATTGATGCCATCGTGCCGCTGATTGCCGGCCTGAAAATCAGCCTGCTGGATCTGGCCGAGGCGCATGCCGACACCGTGATGCCGGGCTTTACCCATCTGCAAGTAGCGCAGCCGGTGACCTTTGGCCACCATATGCTGGCTTATGTAGAAATGCTGTCGCGCGACGCCGAACGCATGCTTGATTGCCGGGG
>NZ_JBOFOO010000097.1:0-16579 GCF_051659485.1 Craterilacuibacter sp.
CCGCAAGCCCTATCCCGCCATCATCCCGACATCGTGATACTGGAACTGGGCGGCAACGATGGCCTCCGCGGCCTGCCGCTGTCCGAAATGGAAAGCAACCTGAACAGAATGGTCGAACTGGCCAAGCGCAGCAAGGCCAAAGTGCTGCTGGTAGGTATGGCGCTACCGCCCAACTATGGCCCGGACTACGGTGCAAGGTTCCGCAAGGCATACGACAAAGTGGCTAAAACCCATAAAACGGGCTATGTCCCCGTTCTGGTTGCCGGCTTTGAAACCCGGCTGGATCTGTTTCAAAGCGACGGCATCCACCCCGCCGCCGCCGCGCAGGCGCTGATGGCCGCTACCGTAGAGCGCGGACTGAAGCCGCTATTGAAGTGAGGATAAGCCGATAGGGCAGCCGGGATTAGGCGGCCCATTAAATCAATTAGGGTATATTGATTGTATTTACATGCCAATATTTATAAAATACCCACCTTAAATTTATTTTCAGTGCGTCTCTATGTCGCAATGCCTATCCTGCGGCGCCTGCTGCGCCAGTTTTCGTGTTTCTTTCTATTGGGCTGAAGCCAGCGATGGCGGTGGTACCGTCCCGGTCGAACTCACCGAAACGCTAGACCCATGGCAAAGCTGCATGCGCGGCACTTGGTCCGATGCCCCCTTGTGCACTGCCCTCGAAGGCGAAGTCGGCAGCCGCGTATCCTGCACCATCTACTCCCAGCGCCCGTCGCCCTGCCATGCCGTGAACGAGGGCGATGCACAGTGCCTGCGCGCCCGCGAACGCTGGGGCCTGACGATCCCGCAACAGCAGCCGTGCCCGGCCTAGCCTGCTCTGGCTACACCACTCGTACCATCATGCATAGCGGGCGAGGCAAGGCCTTAAGCGGTGACAAACCGTTGAAATCACGCAGCAGTCCATTCAGCATGACCGAATCATCCGACCAAACAAAACTATTGACATAAATCAAATAAAAAATAAATACCATATATATATTTAAATCGTGAAAGCAACAAAACACGAGGAGGGTATATGCACAAGAAGACATGGCTGGCATTGGCAATCCCCGCATTACTGGCTGCATGTGGCGGCGGAGGGGGCAGCTCGGGCGAGAGCACCCAAACGCCACTACTGACCGGCAAGTTCATCGACGCGCCAGTTGAAGGCATCGCGTACAAGACCGAAACAATGGCAGGCAAGACCGGCACAGGCGGCACCTTCCAGTACCGCACGGGCGAGACGGTCACCTTCAGCATCGGCGGCGTTCAGTTGCCCGTAAGCAAGGCCGGTGAATTGCTGACCCCGCTGACGCTGGCTGGCGGCGACGCAACAGTCGCCATCAATATTGCGCAGCTATTGCAGACACTGGACGACGCTAGCGACGGCACGATCACTATCGGCGCCGACGCGGTCAAACGCCTGAACAACGCAGTACTGGACTTCAAGGCAGCCGACTTTGATGACAAGGCCAAAACGCTGACGGCAGGCCTCACATGGGTCAACGACGAAGCGGCCGCCAAGCATCTGAACGATACGCTGGGCAAGGTGCAGCCGGAACTGGGCAAACAACTGGTCGGCACTTGGCGGATCAATGACGATAACGCGCCGCTGGTGCTGGTGACCTTCATGGCTGACGGCAGCTACGTCATTGCAGAAGAAGGCGAGGCTGATGATGCCGGCCAGGCCGGCGTCGAATGGGGCAGCTACACATGGAATGCAGTTGACGGGACGCTGGTAGCTACTCCCGAGGTCGACACCAGCGGCGAGTGGGGGCTGTCGCACCCTGTCGGCAAGTACAAGGCCAGTCTGGGCACGAATGGCCTGCTGACCATCACCGATAACGAAGACAAGCCGGTGTTCTACAAGGTTGGCCAGCGCGCAGAGCAGCCACTGCACGGCTCGTGGCTAGCGAAGGCAGGTGACACCAAGGTGCTACTGAGCTTCTACAACACGGGGCTGAACAGCGACCCGGGGCAAAAGTACCGCTACAAGTACCTGATTACCGAAGTGGGTAACAATGAATGCGACCGAGCCCAGCCATTGGGACCGACTCACAGCACAGACAAGCGCAAATCTGCCTGCAACGGCTTCGAGCAAGGCCGCTATGAATGGCGCAACAACAACCAGTTCGACTACGTCGTCAAGTTCGACCAGACCGGCTGGTGGGGATTGTCGCATGCAAGTGCAAGCACAGTAGGGCTGGGGAGTGTCGGAAGCCCGGTTTCGACCATAGATATCGAGCAAAGCCTGCCGCTGATGGTCGATGGCGACACGCTGACGATGACCACGGCCGACAGTGGCAGCACCGCAGTCGTATTCACCCGGGTCAAGTAAGCCGCTTGCAGCAGCACGGGACGCGCACCTCGGTGCGCGTTTTTGATGGATTCCGACACTGCCTAAATCTGGGATATTCCGGTAACCGCCAAGATGGCGGCGTAGTCTGGCGGCAGCGATGCCAAGCCATCACCGGGTGCTAGCGACAGCAGCGCCCAGCGCAATCAGCCCCAGCTCAGGCCGTCACGCCCCGCCTGCTTGGCACGGTAAAGCGCATCATCGGCCCGTTTATAGGCCGTCTCAAGCGTATCATCCCCCTGCAAGACAGTTGCGCCGGCGGAGCAGGTATAAAACCAGTCCGGGTACTCCGGAAAACAGCGCTGCAAACGCAGCCGTCCAAGCACGCGTTCAAGCAAATCGGTGGCCGCACTTGCGCCTATGCCTCTGAGCACCAGCATGAACTCCTCCCCGCCCAGACGCCCGAAACCATCCGAGCGGCGCACCATACTTTGCACCAGCAAGGCAAACTGGCGCAGCACGCGATCACCAAACGGGTGACCATAGCTGTCATTCACCCGCTTGAAATGATCAAGATCAAACATGGCAATACAGCTGCCATCCAGGTGCGGAGAATGCAACTGATAGGCGAGAACGTCCAGAATGTGGCGGCGGTTACTGACCCCGGTCAACTCGTCGGTCTGCGAGACACGGATGGCAATATCACGCTCGGCCCGCAATTCCCGCCCCTGCGCACGCCAGGCCGAAATATCGACACCGCAGCAGAGCATCCAGCCCTCGGCATCCACCGTCTCCGTCATCAGGATCCAGCGGCCATCATGCATGTCTGCCTCGAAGGACCGGTACGGAACCTTGCCACGGCGGGACAAGGCAGAAGACAGCCAAGTCTCGAAATTTTCTGTTGCCACGGCCGTTCCGGTTACGTCCCGATGGTTGTCGCGCATCAGTTGCATCCAGGTCGGAAAATCATGCTCGGCAAGCGCGAGCGCGTGACGAAATGCCGGGTTGGCATAGCGCAGTCGATCCATATCATCGAACAGCGAGATCAACAAGGGCGTCGCCTTGTACAGTGACTCGAGTTGCGCGGCCATGTCTGAAAAAAGTCCCGCCGGCACCACTACGTTCCCAGCAATGGAGTCAGTCCACATCGGTGCACCATCCGCCTGAATTGGCCATTAGCCTATATCAAGGCTAAAAAATATTATATTAGCATTTTACCTGAATTCAGGTTGCAGCGCGCCGGCCAGAAGCCAGCCCCCCGCCTGGGAGCAATACAAAAAAAGGGACGCTCTCGCGTCCCTTTAACTTGTTACCACAACAATCAGGCAGCCGGTTCGGCCTTCTGGCGCAGACGCAGATTCAACTCTTTAAGCTGCTTCTCGTCGACATGGTTCGGTGCGTTGGTCAGCAGGCACTGGGCACGCTGGGTCTTCGGGAAGGCAATCACGTCGCGGATGGACTCGGCACCGGCCATCAGCGTCACCAGACGGTCGAGGCCGAAGGCCAGACCACCGTGTGGCGGCGCACCGAACTTCAGGTTGTCCAGCAGGAAGCCGAACTTGTTCTGCTGCTCTTCCGGGCTGATCTTGAGCGCGCCGAAGACCTTTTCCTGTACCGATGCCTGATGGATACGGATGGAGCCGCCACCGAGTTCCCAACCATTGACCACCATGTCGTAGGCACGGGCGATGCAGGCCGCCGGATTGCTTTCCAGCAGATCCTCATGCCCCGGCTTGGGTGCGGTGAACGGGTGATGGACGGCCACCCAGCGATCGGCTTCTTCGTCGTGTTCGAACATCGGGAAGTCTACCACCCACAGCGGACGCCATTCGCGCACGAAGAAACCGCCTGCTTCGCCACGCTCGTGACCGATCTTGATGCGCAGCGCGCCGATGGCTTCGTTCACCACCTTGGCCTTGTCGGCGCCAAAGAAGATGATGTCGCCGTTGTCGGCACCGGTGCGGGCCATGATTTCTTCCAGCGCAGGCACAGACAGGAACTTGACGATAGGCGACTGCAGGCCGCTGGTTTCGTCATTGCTGATCTTGGTCTTGTCGTTGACCTTGATATAGGCCAGACCCTTGGCGCCATAAATGGAGGCGAACTTGGTGTACTCGTCGATTTCCTTGCGCGAAATCGAGGCACCACCCGGCACACGCAGGGCAACCACACGGCCATTGTCCATATCGGCAGCAGCGCGGAACACCTTGAATTCTTCGGTCTTCATCAGGTCGGTCAGTTCGGTGAACTTGAGGTTCACACGCATATCCGGCTTGTCCGAACCGTAGTAGAACATCGCGTCGGCGTAAGTCATGCGCGGGAAATCACCCAGCTCTACACCCAGCACGTCGTTGAAGATCTGGCGCGCCATGCTCTCGGTGATGTCCATGATCTGGTTTTCATCGAGGAAAGACGTTTCGATATCAATCTGGGTGAATTCAGGCTGACGGTCGGCACGCAAGTCTTCGTCGCGGAAGCACTTGACGATCTGGTAATAACGGTCGAAACCGGCCACCATCAGCAGCTGCTTGAACAGCTGTGGCGATTGCGGCAACGCAAAGAATTCACCCGGATGCACACGGCTAGGCACCAGATAGTCACGGGCACCTTCCGGTGTGCTGCGGGTCAGCATCGGGGTTTCGATATCGATAAAGCCCTGAGCATCCAGATACTGGCGTACGCCCATCGCTACGCGGTAACGCATACGCAGGTTTTTCTGCATCGGTGCACGGCGCAGGTCGATGACGCGGTTGAGCAAACGCACGTTCTCGGAGATATTCTCGTCGTCGATCTGGAACGGCGGCGTCACCGCGCTATTAAGGATTTCAATATCCTTGGCCAGGATCTCGATGCCGCCCGAGATCATCTTGCTGTTGGCCGTGCCTTCCGGACGGGCGCGAACCAGACCGGTGATGGACAGCACGAATTCGTTACGGGCGCTGTCGGCGGTAGCGAAAGCTTCCGGGGTATCCGGGTCGATCACCACCTGCACCAGGCCTTCACGGTCGCGCAGGTCGATAAAGATCACGCCGCCATGGTCACGGCGACGATGAGCCCAGCCCTTGACGGTGACAGTCTGGCCCAGATATTTGGTATCAATAAGTCCGCAGTAATCGGTTCGCATCATATTCTGTTTCTTGAAGGGTTGAAGTGGGGTTCGCGCCGGGGCTTATCGCTTCTTGCCGGACGATTGGGGCGCGCCCGGCGCCACCATACCCATGGAAATTGCGTACTTGAGCGCCTCGTCGACACTCATATCGAGCTCGCGCGTCTCTTTTTTAGCCACCATCACAAAATAGCCCGAAGTCGGGTTGGGGATGGTCGGCACGTACACGCCTATATATTCGTCGCCGAGATCGAGCAACGAGCGGCTCACGCTATCGGGCAGCGAGCCGGTCTGGAAAGCCACTGTCCATAAGCCCTGATGCGGAAACTGTACCAGCAAAGGCTTCTTGAACGACTGTCCGGTGTCGGAAAACAGCGTGTCGCTGACCTGCTTGACACTGCTGTAGATGCTCTTGACCACCGGAATACGCGACATCAGCGCGTCCCAGTAATCGAACAGGCGCTGACCCAATACGTTGGCGGCAACCATGCCGGTCCCCAGCAACACCAGCACCGACAGCACCACACCCAAGCCCGGCACATTAAAACCGAGCAGGCTTTGCGGCCGCCAGGCATCGGGCAGCAGTACCAGCGTCTGATCCAGCGTGCCGACGATCATGTCCAGCACCCATAAAGTCACCGCCAGCGGCAGCCAGATCAGGATGCCGGTAACGAGATAAGCACGCAGGGTCAGCTTGATATGTTTCATCTCAGCCACAGCCGCCACAACCGCCGGTACCACAGGCATGAGCGGCAGCGGGCTTGCTGCCGTTCTTGAAGTCCGATTCATACCAGCCCGAGCCTTTAAGCTGGAAACCGGCGCAAGACAGCATTTTGGTGTAGTCGGCGCTACCACATGACGGGCACTGGGCAATCAGCTCGTCGCTGAGCTTTTGCAAGTGTTCGTGCTGTTTGCCACATTTTTCGCAACGGTATTCGTAAATAGGCATCTTTTTTCCCCGAGTCGACAACGACTTGATGCAAAATAACTATGCTGCATCGCAATAAAGCTATTTGTCCGCAGATGACAGACATCATCCAGAACAAGCGACCCGCTAGCAAGAGCGAAGTTTGAGCCGGACATTATATCCGATAGTCAGGGCAACACAAAAACAGGGCGCAACATCGCCGCAATAAAACCATGCAAACATCAGCAAGCACACACACCAAGGAAAAATCATGAGCCCAAATACCCCGTTACTGGCCGGCAAGAAAGGCCTCATCGTCGGCATCGCCAACGAACACAGCATCGCCTATGGCTGCGCCCGCAGCCTGCATGAAGCAGGAGCCGAGCTTGCCATCACCTATCTCAATGCCAAGGCCGAAAAGTATGTCCGCCCTCTGGCCGACAATGTCGATGCCCGTCTGGTCCTGCCGCTGAACGTGGAAGAGCCGGGCCAGATGCAGGCGCTGTTCGCTACCATCGCCGAACAATGGGGCGAACTGGACTTCATCGTCCACTCGATTGCCTTCTGCCCGATGGATGATCTGCATGGCCGCGTCACCGACTGCTCGCTGGAAGGCTTCCAGCAGGCGATGCGCGTGTCCTGCTACTCCTTTATCGAACTGGCCAAGCATGCCGAACCGCTGATGAAAAACGGCGGCACCTTGCTGACCATGAGTTATCACGGCGCCGACAAGGTGGTCGAAAACTACAACATCATGGGCCCGGTCAAGGCGGCACTGGAGAGCACCACCCGCTACCTGGCACACGAACTGGGCGACAAGGGCATACGCGTGCATGCCGTCTCCCCCGGCCCGCTAAAAACCCGCGCCGCCAGCGGCATCGAGCACTTCGACCAACTGATAGATGACGCCACCCGCCGCGCACCACAACACCGTCTGGTCGATATCGCAGATGTAGGCGCGACCTGTACTTTCCTTGTATCCGATGGCGCCCGCGCCCTCACCGGCCAGACCATCTATGTCGATGGCGGCTGCAACATCATGGCTTAAGGGAAAAACGATGACACATGACGACAATGCCTTTGCCAGCATTCTGGCGCAGGCACATAAAAACGGGCCATTGCCGATGGCCGTGGCCCATCCTTGCAGCCGCGAAGCACTATTGGGGGCGATTGAAGCGGCCGATCACAATATTGCCACCCCCATCCTGATTGGACCGGCAGCCAAAATTTACAAGCTGGCCGATGAACTGGGACTGGATCTGGCCGGCCTGCAGATTATCGATGTGCCGCACAGCCATGCTGCGGCGGAAAAAGCCGTCGAACTGGTACGCAATGGCCAGGCAGATATCCTGATGAAGGGCAGCCTGCATACCGACGAGTTCATGCATGAAGTACTGGACAGGCATACCGGCATCCGCACCGATCGCCGCATCAGCCACACCTTCATCATGAAGGTCGAAAGCTACCCGCGCACCCTGTTCATTACCGATGCCGCGATCAATATCGAGCCGGATCTGACCACCAAGCAGCACATCTGCCAGAACGCGATCGACCTTGCGCACGCGCTGGGTATCCCCCTGCCCAAAGTCGCCATCCTGTCGGCGGTGGAAACCGTAACGCCGGAGATACGCTCGACCATCGATGCCGCAGCCCTATGCAAGATGGCCGAGCGCGGCCAGATTACCGGTGCCCTGCTGGATGGCCCGCTGGCATTCGACAACGCCATCTCGCATGCGGCTGCCGATACCAAGGGCATTCATTCCAGCGTGGCCGGCGAACCGGATATCCTGCTGGTGCCCGATCTGGTATCCGGCAATATGCTGGCCAAACAGCTGACCTATCTCGCCGCTGCGTCATCGGCAGGGATCGTCATGGGCGCGCGCGTACCTATCGTATTGACCAGCCGTGCCGATGATGCACAAGGACGACTGGCCTCGACGGCAGTTGCCAATGTGCTGGCCCGCCATCGCCGGATTCGTGATCACGCATGAGCAGCGCCCTGATCGCAGTCAATGCCGGCTCGTCCACGCTTAAGTTTCGCGCCTATCAGACGGACGGCCAGACTCTGTTGCTGCAAGGCCTAATCGACCGCTTTGGCAGTGCAGAAGCCGTCATCAATATTCGCGACGATCAAGGCCAGCCTAGCAGCCACAAACTGGAACAGGCGGGGCGCGAGGCCGGCGTCAGCGCCATGCTGGACGCTCTCAGCCTGCGCAAAATCAAGCCCATAGGAGTCGTACACCGCGTAGTGCATGGCGGTAGCCGGTATCAGCAGGCAATCCCCATCACGACCGAGGTGCGTACCCACCTGCAAAGCCTGATCCCGCTGGCACCGCTGCATCAACCGGCGAGTCTCGCGGTGATCGATGCCTTCAGCCGGCTGGATGCGGCCCTGCCGCAGCTGGCCTGCTTCGATACCGCTTTTCATGCACAGCAGCCTGAGCATGCCACCCGCTTTGCCATTGCCCGTCACTGGCACGACGAAGGGCTGCGCCGCTATGGCTTTCACGGCCTTTCCTATGCGGCCATTACGCGCCGCCTGCCCGAAATCGGTCTGGCGGATGCGCGCGTAGTGGTCTGCCATCTGGGTAGCGGCTCCAGCGCCTGTGCCATTCATGGCGGGCGCAGTATCGCGTCCAGCATGGGGCTGTCCGCACTGGACGGCCTGATGATGGGAACCCGTCCTGGGATACTGGATCCGGAAGTGGTGCTGTACTGGCAGGAAAAGCACGGCATGAGCATTGCCGACGTCAGGGACGAGCTATACAAGCGCTCGGGCCTGCTCGGGGTGTCGGCCCTGTCGGCCGATATGCGTGTACTGCTGGCCAGCGATACACTGGAAGCTGGCGAAGCTGTCGAGCTCTATTGCTGGCGCGCCGCACGCGAAGTCAGCTCGCTGGCAACCGCGATGGGCGGGCTGGATGCGGTGGTGTTTACGGCGGGAATAGGCGAGCACTCGGCAGAAGTACGCGCACGCATACTGGAAAGATTGGGCTGGCTGGGGTTTGCCACGGACAGTGTGGCCAATATGGCACACCAGACCCGGCTGACAACGCCAAGCAGTACTCGCCACGCCTATGTACTGGCTACCGACGAGGAAGGCGAGATGGCAAGGGAAGCGGCCGGGATTTTCAGCCGCTGAAAAGCAAAAACCCCGCTAATGCGGGGTTTTTGCGTATTCTGTTCGATCGCTTGTGATCAGGCCATAGCCTTGATCTGGGCGGACAGGCGGCTCTTATGGCGAGCGGCCTTGTTCTTGTGGAACACGCCCTTGTCGGCGATACGGTCGAGAACCTTTACGGAAGCCTGGAATACTTCTTTGGCTTCGGTCTTGTTGCCGGCTGCGATTGTCTTAAGCACTTTCTTGACTGCGGTACGGAACGCAGTACGCAGGCTGGCGTTATGCGCGCGCTGCTTGAGAGCTTGGCGTGCACGCTTGCGAGCTTGTGCGCTGTTAGCCATGAATCTATCTCCTGATGAGCTGAATCTGAAACCCGCGATTCTAAGTGTTCAGCTTTGGTTTTGCAACAACAATCCCGCCAGCGTAAACTGACGGGCTCTTGCCAACAAAAATAACAAGCTGCCACTCCCCATGAATCTGCTTAAGGCGCTGGCTACAGTCAGCAGTTTTACTCTGGTGTCCCGCATTCTGGGTTTCGTGCGCGATGCCATCATTGCTCGCGTATTTGGCGCCGGTTTTGCCACCGATGCTTTTTTTGTCGCCTTCAAGCTCCCCAACCTGCTTAGGCGTGTCTTTGCCGAAGGTGCATTCTCGCAGGCTTTCGTGCCGGTACTGGCCGAATACCGCCGCAACAAGACCGAAGACGAAACCCGGGCCTTTCTGGCCGACATCTCCGGCCTGCTCGGCATGGTACTGATCGTCGTTACTCTGCTGGGCATGCTGATCGCACCGTGGATCATCTGGGTGTCGGCTCCGGGCTTTGCCAAAGAGGCCGACAAATTTGCACTCACTGTCGACCTGCTACGCATCACCTTCCCCTATATCCTGTTCATCTCGCTGTCGTCGCTGGCCGGCAGCGTGCTCAACACCTGGCGCCAGTTTTCGGTACCGGCATTCACCCCTACACTGCTGAACGTCTCGTTTATCGCCTGCTCGCTATTGCTGGCCCCCTATTTCGACCCGCCCGTGCTGGTGCTGGCGTGGGCCGTGTTTATCGGCGGCATCGCACAGCTGGCTTATCAGCTACCCTATCTGAAAAAAATAGGCATGCTGACCTGGCCGCGACTGAATCTGAAAGACGCCGCAGTGTGGCGCGTGATCAAGCTGATGGGGCCGGCGATCTTCGGCGTATCGATTGCCCAGATCTCGCTGGTGATCAACACCATCTTCGCGTCGTTTCTGGTGTCGGGTAGCGTGTCGTGGATGTACTACGCCGACCGGCTGATGGAGTTCCCGACCGGCATCCTGGGCGTGGCACTGGGGACGATTTTGCTGCCCTCGCTCTCCAAACACGCAGCCGACCAGTCGCACGAGAACTACTCCCGCCTGCTGGACTGGGGCATGCGCCTGTCGCTATTGCTGGCACTACCGGCGTCCATCGGCCTGGCGGTGATGTCGATGCCGCTGATTGCCACCTTATTCATGTACGGCAAGTTCTCCCCGCACGATGCGCTGATGACACAGCAGGCGCTGATGGCCTACACCGTCGGTCTGACCGGGCTGATTCTGGTCAAGGTACTGGCGCCGGGCTTTTATGCGCGTCAGGACATCAAGACACCGGTCAAGGTCGGCATTTTTACGCTGGCCATGACCCAGCTGATGAACCTCGCCTTTGTCTGGCAATTCAAGCATGCCGGCCTCGCCCTCGCCATTGGCCTGGCCGCACTGATCAACGCCCTAGCCTTGCTGGTGCTCTTGATCCGGCGCGGCATCTACCAGCCACAAGCGGGCTGGTGGCTGTTTATGCTTAAGATTACCCTGGCTTCAGGCGCGATGGCTGCGGTTCTGATCGGGCTGGAACACTTTGTACCGGGCAACTGGCATGGCCATGCCTGGCAGCGTGCAGCATGGCTAAGCGGCCATATCCTGGCTGGTGCCATCGCCTACTTCGGCCTGCTGTTCGCCATGGGGCTACGCGCGCGCGACTTTATGCGCCGCGAGATGTAGCACGGTTGTAGCCAGACGCAAAAAAACCGGCCTGAAGGCCGGTTTTGTCTTGTTCAAGCTCACTACACGCGCATCAATCGCGGACAAAGCGCTTAAACTCACTCATTTTCAACAGACCGCGGCACTCTTTACGGCTCAGCTTGTTGCCGAGGAACTGGCCACGCTCGTAGGCAAAATCGCGCGCGGTAATCGCCTTGATCTTGTCCTTGCCGCGCATATCGTCCACCAAGCGCACCACGCTCAAGCGCGCCAACTTGAAACGCCCTTCTTTTTCGTCATAGCGCTCGGCACAGAACTTCATCGCACCGGCGAAAGCGCCCAGACGATGAGCATCGTTGACCAGCTTGGCTTGCGCCGGTGCGGCAGACAGCACCAGCAGCGACAAAGAGACAGCAGAGATCAGGCGCAGAACAGGCTTACTAGACAGCATTGGGTTCTTTCTTTTCCGTACGGGCGAAGGCCGCCATCACAACGGCCCATGAATGGCTACTATGATATCAAATACTATCTTTATAGCAACAATCTAATAACCCATTCACTTTTCCACCTGACTGAATCTCGCCAGCAGCCGGTGTATGCGCGTACGCAAACCGTCCAGATAGGTGTACACCACCGGCACCACCACCAGCGTCAGCAGGGTCGAGGTCACCATGCCGCCGATGATCGCTTGCGCCATCGGCCGCTGCGTCTCGGAGCCGTCACCGGTCGATAGCGCCAGCGGCAACATGCCGAAAATCATCGCCAGAGACGTCATCATGATGGGACGCAGACGCACCCGTCCCGCCTCGACAATGGCATCCAGCCTTGGCATGCCCTCGCGCCGCGACTGGCCGATAAAGTCGACCAGCAAAATGCCGTTCTTGGCTGCCAGCCCCATCAGCATCACGATGCCGATCACCGAGAACATATTCAGTGTCGAGCCCCATAACCACAGCGCGACAAATACCCCGACAAAAGCCAGCGGCAAAGACACCATGATGGTGATCGGCAAGGTAAAGCTGCGAAACTGTGCCGCCAGTATCATGTAGATAAAGATCACCCCCAGCGCCAGCGCCTGCAGCGCATAAAAGAGTGACTCCTGCATATCCTGCTGCTCGCCCTGCTGCGACAGGATCACCCCCGCAGGCAGACTGGCAGCCGCCAGCACCTTGTCCAGATCGGCAAACACGGCCGCCGGCGAACGGCCGCTGATATTGGCCGAAAGCCCGACCTCGCGCAGCATGTCCACGCGTTCTATCTGGCGCGGGCTGGCCTCCGGCTCGATACGGGTCAGCGCCGACAAGGGCACCATCTGGCGCACGCCGTCTGCATCACGGCTGCCGGCCACGCTCAGGCTATCCAGCAGCTCGCGCTGACGCTCAGGTTGCGGCACCTGCAAGGTGACGTCGTAGTTCTCCCCGTCCGGCGCCTCCCAAGTGGTCACGGTACTGCCGGCCAGCAAGGTCGACAGGGTTTCGCCCACCCGTGCCAGATCCACCCCCAGACCGGCAGCAGCATCGCGCTGTACGCTGATGCGCAGCCCCGGATCGGCCTCGGCCAGACTGGATTGCACATCGGTCACGCCGTCGATGGCTGCAATTTTCTGTGCCAGCATCGCCGCAGTAGCCTCCAGCTCGGCGATATTACCTCCGCGTACCCCCACATTCAGCGGTTTGCCGCCACCGCCATGCTGGCCCGAAGCGGATACCGAATCGACTTCGATGCCGGCCACCGCAGCAGCGGCCACACGCACCTCATCCATCAGCGTATCCAGCGAGCGCTCGCGTGCCGACTTGTCACCCGCTTTGACAGACAGCCTCGCCTCGGTCTTGCCGGCGCCAAAGCGCCCGCCGGCAATCTTGATTTCTATCGACTTCACCTCGGGAATGCGGCGCAAGCGTTGCTCCACTTCGTGTGCCTTGCCCTCGGTGTAAGCGAGCGTCGCGCCCGGTGCCGTCTTGAGCACCACACTGAATTCGCCCTTGTCGGCACGCGGCAGAAACTCGCCACCGATGCTGGGCACCAGCATAAAGCTGCCGATCAGCATGGCCAGCGCAATCAGGAGCACACTCTTGCGCCAGGCCAGTGCCAGCCGGATCAGACGCACATAGCCCTCGGCCAGGCGGTCCAGCGATGATTCGAACCAGTCCAGCACCCGCCCCAGCGGCCCCTTGTGCTTATCGCCGTGATGGTGCGGATCGTGCCAGATGGACGACAGCATCGGGTCCAGCGTAAAGCTCACCAGCATCGAGATCAGCACCGCCACCGTCACCGTCAGGCCGAACTGATGGAAGAACTTGCCGATCACCCCCTCCATAAAGCCCACCGGCAAAAATACCGCCACCACCGTCAGGGTGGTGGCCAGTACCGCGAGGCCGATCTCGTTGGTGCCATCCAGCGCCGCCTGAAAGTGGCGCTTGCCCATGGCGGCATGGCGCACGATGTTCTCGCGCACCACAATGGCGTCGTCTATCAACAGGCCGATAGACAGCGACAGTGCCATCAGCGTCATCAGGTTAAGGGTAAAGCCCATGGCCCAGATAGCAAACATGGTGCCTATCAGCGAAATGGGCAGCGTCAGGCCGGTAATCACCGTGCTGCGCCAGCTACCCAGAAACAGAAACACAATCAGTACCGTCAGTGCCGCACCTTCGAGCAGGGTCTTTTGCACATCGCGCAGCGAGTTTTTGACATCGAGCGATTTGTCGGTACCGATGGTGACCGTCGTACCGGCCGGCATGCCGGCTGTTAGCGAGTCCAATACCTGCTTCACGCCGTCGGCCACCATCACGATATTGGCACCACGCGCCGCACGGATATCGACGCCGACCCCCGGCGCACCATCTATCAGCGCCACACTGGTTTTTTCGGCCTCGGCATCACGCACCTCAGCCACATCGGCCAAGCGCACATCCCCTCCCTCGCGCTGCGCCACGATCAGACTGGCAAAGTCGTCCGCACTTTTTAGCTTGCCGGCCAGACGGAGTGTCAGTTCGCTATCACCGCGCGATAACTGCCCGCCCGGATAATCCCGGTTGGCGGCACGAATGGCATCGGCCACTTCGGGCAAAGACAAGCCGAGTGCCTCCAGACGCAAGGGATCGATATCGATGCGCATTTCACGGCGCACACCGCCGACCACCTTGACTTCACCCACCCCGGCCACCGTCTGCAGCCGCTTTTTCAGCGTATTGTCGACCCAGCCGGTCAGTACACGGGCACTGACCTCTTTATTGTTGAACGAGATGGTTAGCAGCGGCTCGTCATTGGGATTGAACTGCGAGACTGCCGGGGTCTGGATTTCACGACGGAAACTGCCCTGCACGCCGGACACACGGTCGCGCACTTCCTGCGTCGCCAGATTGGGATCGGTCGACAGCTCGAACTCGACCACCAGCGTCGACAGCCCCTGCATCGAATAGGAACGGATATGCTTGATACCGGCGATGGTATTGATCGCCTCTTCCAGCGGACGGCTGATCTCGCTTTCCACCACCTCGGGCGAGGCCCCCGGATAGCTGGTCGTCACCGCGGCAACCGGAAAACGGATATCGGGAAACTCTTCCACCGCCAGACGCTGCCAGGCAAACAGGCCCAGCACGGTCAGGGCGATCATCAGTACCGCAGCAAAATAGGGATTATTGACGCTGACACGGGTGAGCCACATGGCGAAGCTCCTTTAGGGTGTCGCGTTGAACTGAACGCGGTCGCCGGCCTTCAGGCCTGCCAGCGCAGAGGCCAGCACCCGCTCTCCCGGCTGCAAGCCGGTCACGGCCAGCTGCCGCTCGCTAACGGAGACCAGCTGTACGGCGATGTCGCGCCGCGATAGCCGCCCGTCACTGACCAGCATCACCCAGGGCTTGCCTTCGCGCTCGCGCACGGTGGCCAGAGGCAGGTTCACCATGCCGCTTTCCTGCTGCAACACGATGCCGCCCTTGACGAACTGGCCGGCCTTGAGCACGCCCTTATCATTGGCGACACGGATATAAACATTGAAACTGCGGGTACCGGCATTGGCTACCGGATTGATGCGTACCACCTCACCCGCCACGAGCGCATCACTGCCTTCCAGTTGCAGCTGCGCCTGCTGTCCGGGCTTCACCTGGGCAATCAGGCGCGAAGGCACGCTGGCTACCGCCTCCAGCACCGACAGATCAGCCACCGCCAGCACCTTCTGGTTGCGTGCCACCATATCGCCGGCATTGATCTTGCGCTGGTAGAGCACGCCCGAAATCGGTGCCCGCAAGCGGGTATCGGCCAGCGCACGCGTAGCGCGCGCCAGCTGAGCCGCCTGCGCCTTGAACTCGCCCTCGCGCACACGATAATCGCTTTCCAGCTCGTCTATCGCCAGCTTGGAAATAAAGCCCTGCTGGTAGAGTTCACGCTGTTTGGCCAGCTTGATGCGCGCCAAGGCCTGCCGCGCCTGCTGATTATCCAGCTGCGCCTGTTGCTCCTTGACCGACTCGCCCAGGCTTTCGCTATCCAGCACCGCCAGCACCTGCCCGGCCTTGACCGCCTCGCCTTCGCGCACCCGCACTTCGCGCACCCGACCCTCGACCTCGGCCGACATTTCACTGAAATTCAGTGCCGCCAGCGTGGCCGTGACCGGCAGGGTGTCGCTCACCCGCCCTATGCGCGCCTGCAAGATATCGCCAGCAGCCAGTTGGCGCACGACAGCCGGTGCCGAAGCATCGCGCTTGCCCGAAGCGAGGTCTTCCTTGCCGCCACACGCGCTTAACAAGCCCAGTACCAGTAAACCCATCCCCAGCTCAATGCGCATGCAGTTTCTTTCAGTAATCAGCTAGCCGACGCCGGCGGCGCCATGCCCTTGGGCAGCAATAACCACAGGCTGCCCCTTTGTTTCATACGCCCGGCATACATGCCGGCTTCGGTGCCGAAGCCCCAGAAGAAATCGGCACGGATCGCACCGCGTATCGCCCCACCGGTGTCCTGTGCCAGCATCACCCGCTGCAATGGCTGTTGTGACAGTGGCCAGGTGGTACTCAGGAACACCGGCGCCCCCAGCGGAATAAAACGCGGATCGACGGCAATGCTGTAGCCATCGGTCAGCGGCACACCCAAAGCCCCCAAGGGTCCGCCGCCAGCACGACCCAATACCCGGAAGAATACATAACTCGGGTTGACATTGAATAGCTCATTCATGCGATTCGG
>NZ_JBOFOO010000098.1:0-3265 GCF_051659485.1 Craterilacuibacter sp.
CCAGCGGCGTATTACCGACAAAGTCTTCGAGATATTTGAATTCGGGCACGACACAGCACTCTCGCCTGATGACAGACGGGCATTATACCGTCAGCACAACTCATTTCAGCAGTCGGAAGGCAAAAACGACAAGACCCGCATAAAGCGGGTCTTTCGGGCTGGCGGTGCCTTACTTCGTCATCAGGAAGTCGACATAGCGATCAACCCCCTGCTCCACACTCAGCATGGGCTCGTTGTAGCCCGCCTCGCGCAAATGGCTGATATCAGCCTCGGTAAAGCTCTGGTACTTGCCCTTGAGCGCATCTGGAAACTCGATGTACTCCAGAATACCCTGCTCCACCAGTTCGGACAAAGACAGCCCAGGCAGGCCTTGATGCCGGCGACAGGCATTGACGGTGGCGACGGCCACGTCATTGAACGGCTGCGCCCGCCCCGAACCCAGGTTGAAAATGCCGCTTTGCTCGGGGTGGTCGAGGAAATGCATCGTGACCTTGACCACATCCTCGATGGATACGAAATCACGGCTTTGCATGCCGTCGCCCCAGCCATCCCAGCCACCAAACAGCTTGACCTTGCCGGCCTCACGGTACTGGTTGAAGTTATGAAAGGCTACCGATGCCATCCGCCCCTTGTGCTGCTCGTGCGGCCCGTAGACATTAAAGTAACGAAAGCCCACGACCTGCGCCGTCAGACCTTCAGTCATACGCTGACGCAAGACCTGATCGAACAGGAATTTGGAATAGCCGTAAACGTTAAGCGGGCCTTCGAATTCGCGGCTTTCGCGAAATACTGTCCCGCCGCCGTATACCGCTGCACTGGACGCATACAGGAACGGGATCTCTTCGGACTGGCAGTAATCCAACAACGCCAGCGTGTACTGGTAGTTGTTATCCATCATGAACTTGCCGTCATGATTCATGGTATCGGAGCAGGCCCCCTCATGCAGGATGGCACTGATTTCGCCCTCGAATTCACCCTCCAGCAACAACGCCAGAAAGTCCTGCTTGTCGAGGTAGTTGGAGATATTGCAATCCACCAGATTCCTGAACTTGTCGCCCTCACTCAGATCATCAACCGCAATAATGTCGTTAAAACCACGCTCGTTCAGCGCCTTGACCAAATTGGAGCCGATAAATCCGGCGGCGCCGGTCACTACAATACTCATGCTTATCTCCTGAACGGGCATCGCTCATGCGGCCCGTTTAAAGTGCGAACAGTTCCTGTTGCGTACATACCGCCGTACCCAGCTTGGCCACCACGATGCCGGCAGCCGCGTTGGCCAGCGTGACCGCCTGCGCCATAGGCAAGCCTGCGGCGAGACCCAGACCCAAGGTGGCGATCACGGTATCCCCCGCGCCGGACACATCGAATACTTCACGGGCAAAGGTCGGCTGATGCAATACGCCATCGGCCTGAAACAAGGTCATCCCTTCTTCGCTACGCGTCACCAGCAAAGCCGTCAGCGCCAACTGTGCGCGCAAGGCTTCGGCCTTGGCACACAGCTGTGCCTCATCCGACCAGCGCCCGACCACCTGTCGAAACTCGCTACGATTAGGGGTCAGTAAGGTCGCGCCGGCATACTTGCTGTAATCCTCACCCTTGGGATCGATCAGCACCGGGCAGCCCACGGCATTGGCCAGCTCGACCATACGCGCCACATGGGTCAAGCCCCCTTTACCATAGTCGGACAAAATCACGACATCATGCTGCGCCACCAAAGTGGCAAACTCTTCCAATTTATCGGCCAGTATCTCGTGGCTGGGCGTATCTTCGAAGTCGAGACGGATCAGCTGCTGCTGACGGGCAACCACCCTGAGTTTAATCGTAGTCGCGATACTGGCATCGCGCTTGAACGAGGTCGCGACGCCGGCGCCCTGCATCAGGCGCTCCAGCGCATCGGCGGCCTCATCATCTCCGACTACCGACAACAGGGTCGCCTGGCCGCCCAAACCAGCGATATTGCGCGCCACATTGGCAGCACCGCCGGCACGCTCTTCCATTTTTTCGATGCGCGCCACCGGTACCGGCGCCTCGGGCGAGATACGCGTGGCATCGCCAAACCAGTAACGATCGAGCATCACATCGCCCACGACCAGTACGCGCGCGCCTTTCAGCCGCTCACGCAAGACATCAGCCGTCAGGCCCAGCGAAGATATCAAGTCCATCATGCCCCCTGCGCGACTGCAGAGCGCTGAAACAGGGCAATATCGCTATTGATCTGCTGCAGCACCGCCAATGGGTCGGCCGCCTTGGTGATAGGCCGGCCTATCACCAGATAGTCGGCACCGGCAGCCAGCGCGGCCGATGGCGTCATCACGCGCCGCTGATCGTCGGCAACGGCATCGGCCAGACGGATGCCCGGCGTCACCAGTTTGAAGTCCAGTCCCAGCTCGCCACGCAATAGCGTAGCCTCCTGCGCAGAGCTCACCACACCATCCAGACCGCAATCCTGAGCCAGACGCGCCAGACGCAATACCTGCTGCTGCGGCGTCAGGCTGATGCCGACCTCGGCCAGATCAGCCATTTCCATACTGGTGAGTACCGTCACGCCTATCAGCAGCGGACGCTGGCTGTAAGGCGCCATCGCCTCGCGTGCAGCCTCCATCATGCGGCGACCGCCCGATGCATGCACATCCACCATCCACACGCCCAGTTCGGCGGCCATCGCGCAGGCATGCGCAACCGTATTGGGAATATCGTGAAATTTCAAATCGAGAAAAACCTGAAAGCCGCGCGCAACCAGTGCCTCGATCAGCGAACGACCGGAGGCGGTAAACAATTCCTTGCCGACCTTGACACGGCAGGCCGCCGGATCCAGACGGGCAGCAAACGACAAAGCCGTAGCGGCATCATCAAAATCAAAAGCGACAATTACAGGGGACAACGGCTGCACGGGCAGGCCGGCACAAACCAGCGGATTCATCAGACTACATCCTTGTACAAAATTATTCAGCCTTCGCTGCGGTTGGGACTGAAGCTTTCCCACTCGCCACAAGCGGGGCAATGCCAGAAAAAGGCGCGCGAACGGAAGTTGCAACGGCGGCAACGGTGCTGGGTCAGACGCTGTGCATATTTAAGTACCAGAGCGCGCACCAGTTCGGCATCCGAGCGCCCTTCCTGTGTCAACAAGCCGCCCATTTGCGCTTCGATCAGCCTATAGGCCCCGGCCAGATTGGGCCGCAGATGCACGGCATCACGCGTCACGCTAAGCGCACGCGCCTCCCCTTCATAGGTCGCGACCTTCTCGTACAGCAAGTCAGTCAGC
>NZ_JBOFOO010000099.1:0-11325 GCF_051659485.1 Craterilacuibacter sp.
CCGGGCGACCTGCCTACGGCGCTGGCGCGTGACTATTATGTACAGCGCGCATCGGCCGGCCTGATCATTAACGAAGGCACCCATATTTCGCCCAGCGCCAAGGGCTATGCCGGTGCCCCCGGCATTTATAGCGAAGCACAGATTAGCGCCTGGCGCGACATCAATCAGGCCGTCCACCAAGCCGGCGGCCTGATGGCCATCCAGCTGTGGCACACCGGGCGCATCTCGCACAACAGCGTCCAGCCTGATGGCGAAGCCCCCGTCGCACCGTCGGCGATTGTGGCCGACAGCAATACCAATATCCTCGATGAAAACGGCGCGCTGGTACGCACGCCCTGCTCGATGCCGCGCGCGCTGGAAGGCGCTGAAATCGAAGACCTGATCGAAGACTACCGCCGCGCCACCGATAACGCGCGCCGTGCCGAATTCGACCTGGTCGAAATCCACGCCGCCCACGGCTATCTGATCAACCAGTTCCTGTCGCCGCAAGCCAACCTGCGCGATGACGCCTACGGCGGCAGCATCGAAAACCGTGCCCGCCTGCTACTGGAAGTCGTTGATGCCGTCGTGGCCGAGTGGTCGGCCGATCGCGTCGGCATCCGCATCTCGCCACTGGGCATATTCAACGGCCTGTCCGATGTCGGCCAGGAAGACATGGCCCTCTATCTGGCTGACGAACTGGCCAAGCGCAAGCTGGCTTATCTGCACATCTCCGAGCCGGACTGGGCCGGTGGCCCTTCCTATACCGAAAGCTTCCGTCAGACCCTGCGCGCCCATTATCCGGGCTGCATTATCGGAGCCGGCGGCTACACTGCAGACAAGGCCGAAGCGCTGCTGGACAAAGGCTATATCGACGCCGCAGCCTTTGGCCGCAGCTTTATCGCCAATCCGGATCTGCCGGCACGCCTGCAAGCCGGTGCCACGCTCAATACGCTAAACCCGGCCACACTCTATGGTGGCGGTGCCGAAGGCTACACCGACTACCCGGCGCTATGAGGCTGCGTTCATCACGCCGTCACACCCCGCAGCCAAGCTGCCCCCTGCCCCACAATTTAAGGAGAGCCTGATGAAACGCGTATTGTTTGTTCTGACCAGCCACGACAAGCTGGGGGACACCGGCCACCGCACCGGTTTCTGGATAGAAGAGTTTGCCGCCCCCTACTACCTGCTGGCAGATGCGGGGGTCGACGTTACGCTGGCATCCCCGCTGGGGCTGCAGCCGCCCATCGACCCGAAAAGCGCACTGCCCGAATTCCAGACGCCGGCCACCGTGCGCTTCAATACCGACGCCGTGCTCCAGGACAAACTGGCGCACACCACCAAGCTCACGGAAGTCGAGGCCGCCGACTTCGATGCAGTGTTCTATCCCGGTGGCCACGGCCCGCTGTGGGACCTGACCAATGACGAAGCCTCCATCCTGTTGCTGCAGGCCTTCGATCGCTTAGGCAAGCCGATTGCCGCCGTCTGCCATGCACCCGCCGTACTCTTGCATGCCAAAAAGGCTGATGGCAGCCCGCTGGTTGCCGGACGCCACGTCACCGGCTTTACCAATGGCGAAGAAGAAGCGGTTGGCCTCACCCACGTCGTTCCTTTTCTTCTGGAAGACGCACTGAAAGATCAGGGTGGCCTGTACGCCAAGGGGCCGGACTGGGGTGCCTTTACACAGCAGGATGGCCAGCTGATCACCGGTCAGAACCCGGGCTCGTCCGAGGCGGTGGCAGAATGCCTGCTTTCCTTGCTGGGCAGCTAAATAGCTAAGCGACACCGTCTGCCGTCAATGGCAGACGGTATCTTTCTTCCTTGCTCATTCTGTATCGACCTCACGCGAGAGGGTAACGCATACCCTATACAGCATTTACACATGGCATAATCTGGCAATGTACATCTCCATGTAAACGCTATGCCCAGTCATCTTGTTGTCCAAGCCCCCTCACTATCCGACCATGCCTTGCTGCAGCTCGCGGCCATCGCCGGCGCTAAACATATCGAACGTACCTCGGCTACGCATGCGCGCCTGTCTACGGTCTTACCCGAAACGCGCAATGTCTTGATGGACATGGCACTACGGCTGGAGGTCGATGCAGCACTGGTGGAGGATGGCACACGCTTCGCCGACTACGGCCTCCTGGTGTCGGACATGGACTCGACGCTGATCACCATCGAGTGCATCGACGAAATCGCCGACATGCTGGGCATCAAGCCGCAGGTGGCCGCCATCACCGAGCGCTCGATGCAGGGAGAGCTGGACTTTGCCCAGTCGCTGACCCAGCGCGTGGCCTTGCTTGAAGGACTGGAAGAGGCCGCGCTGGAGCGCGTCTATCGCGAGCGCCTGCGACTCACCCGCGGCGCCGAAACCCTGCTGGCTGCATGCAAGGCACACGGTGTGCGCTTCATGCTGGTCTCGGGTGGTTTTACCTTCTTTACCGAACGCCTCAAGACCGAACTGGGTCTGGACTACGCTTACGCCAACGAACTTGAAATTGTCGACGGCCGCCTGACCGGGCGCATCAAGGGCGAGATTGTCGATGCAGCAGCCAAGCGCCGCCTACTGATAGCCAAACGCGAAGAACTGGGCCTGCGCCCGGAGCAGGTGATCGCGATGGGCGATGGCGCCAACGACCTGTTGATGCTAGCCGAAGCCGGCATCGGTATCGCCTTTGATGCCAAGCCGGTGGTGCGTGCACAGGCGGATATCGCCATCAACCATGTGGGCCTCGAAGGCGTCGCCGCATTATTTGTACAGGATAGTGCCGATGTCATTGCCTGAGCTGGATACCGTATCTTTTGATGCCGAACTGCCGCTATCGCTGCGCCCCTTCGATGACTACAACGCCAAACTGGCGCGCGAGACGCGACTGGGTCTGCGCATACTGGCTGCCCCCACTGAAAACCGTGAGGGTAGCGATCCGCAAATGCAGCGGCTGGAAGCCAAGCTGGACCTTGCGCTGGAAGTCGCCCTCTTTTCCCGCCACCCCGATAGCCCGCCGCTACATCCTTGCCGTTTGGGCTTAGGCCGCATCGCCTGGCAGTCGGCATGCGAGCAGCAAACAGACAGCCCGGTATTACTGACGCTCAGCCCGCATGCCGACTCGGCACTCACCCTGTTTCTGCCGGCGCACATCAGCAGCAACCAGATTTCCGCCCGGCAAAACTACATCTACATAGCCTCCATCGACGCGGCACTTGATGAAAACACCCGGCATTTGTGGGAAAAATGGATTTTTCGACGTCACCGCGAGCAGATCCGGCAGCGGGTATAAATGTTCGGTTTCGAATAATTTAACCTAGTAAAAACCGATAATATCTATGAATTACTATTTAAAGCCAGCATTTCATCGAACATGAACATATAGAGTCACAAATTGAACACACATAAAATCATATCAAATAAAAAATCACCCGCAACTTCGTTTGCGAGTGCTTTTTTTTTATTGATTAAAGACATTATATGGTAATAGAATTGAACAATTAAATAATAACGGTTCTAATTTACGGTGTAAAAAAGACACCTTAGAGCGTGAAATCGGCTATGCCGTGATTCACTACTAGCCGAAAACCCTGTTCACTTCATTACAGTAAGCCACTCATGACTCAAGAAACAGTAGCCGTACAAGGGCACACCCCAAGCACAGCACGCGCCGAACCGGCGGCGGCCTTACCAGCCTGGAATAGCCGCGATACCACCTGGATGCTTAGTCTGTTCGGCACTGCCGTCGGCGCCGGCATTCTGTTTTTGCCTATCAACGCAGGGATGGGTGGCTTTTGGCCGCTGGTACTGATGGCGCTGCTGATTGGGCCGATGACCTTCCTCGCCCACCGCGGCCTGTCGCGCTTTGTATGCTCGTCCGCCAAAGAAGGCAGCGACATTACCGAAGTTGTCGAAGAGCACTTCGGTGTCGGTGCGGGTAAAGCCATTACCCTGCTCTATTTCTTCGCCATCTACCCTATCGTACTGATCTACGGCGTAGGCATTACCAATACCGTAGACAGCTTTATCGTCAACCAGTTGGGCATGATGTCGCCACCACGCTGGCTGCTGTCCATCGTGCTGATCATGGGCATGATGTCGGTGATGTTGTCCGGTGAAAAGCTGATGCTCAAGGTCACCCAGCTTCTGGTGTACCCGCTGGTCGGCATTCTGGCCTTTATGTCGCTGTACCTGATTCCTGACTGGAGGATGGATGCACTGCTGGTGATGCCTACTGCTGTCGATGCGCTGGGTACCGTCTGGCTGACCATCCCGGTTCTGGTATTTGCCTTTAACCACTCGCCTGCCATTTCCCAGTTCGCCGTTGCCCAGCGCCGCGAATATGGCGTACATGCCCGTAAAAAAGCAGACCAGATCCTGCGCAATACGTCCTTGATGCTGGTCGGTTTCGTGATGTTGTTCGTGTTCTCTTGCGTGCTGTCGCTGACCCCGGCCCAGTTGGCTGACGCCAAATCGCAGAACCTGCCTATCCTGTCTTATCTGGCCAACGTGCACGATAGCGGCTTTGTCTCCTACTTCGGCCCTCTGGTTGCTTTTGTGGCCATCGTGTCCTCCTTCTTCGGCCACTATCTGGGCGCGGCAGAAGGCATGAACGGCATTATCGTCAAGCAGATGCGCAGCAGCGGCAAGACCGCCGACGCCAAGAAGATCAACCGCTTCATCCAGGTATTCATGGTTCTGACCATCTGGGCTGTCGCGGTGATCAACCCTAGCATTCTGGGCATGATCGAAGCACTGGGTGGTCCTATTATCGCCGCCATCCTGTACCTGATGCCGATGTACGCCATCAGCAAGATCCCGGCAATGAAAGAACACCGTGGCGCGATCAGCAATGTGTTTGTCGTGGTCATGGGCCTGCTGGCGATGACGGCCATCCTGTTCGACTTCTTTAAGTAACACCTATCCGGCCGCGCCGAGCGCGACCCGACATGAAAAAAGGAGGTGCCTTGCGGCGCCTCCTTTTTTATCGCGACCACCTGTCGTTTCAGGCCAACGCCGCCAGCAATTTGGTATGGATACCACCAAAGCCGCCATTACTCATCACCAGAATCTGGTCACCCGCGCGCGCCTCGGCCACGACGGCCGCAATGAGCGTATCCAGATCTTCGAAACTCGCCGCCTTATCCCCTAATGGAGCCAAGGCTTGCCGGGTATCCCAGCCCAGATTGGCGCCATAGCAGTAGACCCGATCAGCAGCCGCGAGTGAAGCGGCCAAAGCCTCCTTCATCGCCCCCAGCTTCATGGTGTTAGAGCGCGGCTCCAGCACCGCCAGAATACGCGCGCCGCCCACCTTGGCACGCAAGCCGGCAACCGTCGTCGTGATTGCCGTTGGGTGATGGGCGAAATCGTCATACACCGTCACCCCGCCAGCCACCCCCTTCACTTCCATACGCCGCTTCACATTAACAAAGCGGGACAGCGCATCGATCGCATCCTTCACCGCTACGCCGGCATGGCGCGCTGCAGCGATGGCCGCCAGGGCGTTGTGCCGGTTGTGCTCGCCCATCAGGCCCCAGCTAACCCATCCCTGCCCTACGCCATTGAGCAGCACTTCAAAGCTGCCATCGGCAGCCAGTTCGCCAACCTGCCAGCCACTCTGCGCTCCAAACTTCTCGACCGGTGTCCAGCAACCGCGTGCCAGCACGCGTTCCAGTGCCGCTTCGCGGCCATTAGCCACGACCAAGCCTTGTGACGGCACCGTCCGTACCAGATGGTGAAACTGGGTCTCGATGGCAGCCAGATCGGCAAAGATATCGGCGTGGTCGAATTCAAGGTTATTAAGCACGCAGGTACGCGGGCGGTAATGGACGAATTTGGAACGCTTGTCGAAAAAAGCGGTGTCGTACTCATCGGCCTCGATCACAAAGAACGGGCTCTGACTGGCTGGGTCCAGCGCCGGCGCTCCCGGCAGGCGTGCCGATACACCAAAATTTTCCGGGATGCCTCCGATCAGGAAACCGGGCGCAAGACCGGCATCCTCCAGTATCCAAGCCAGCATGGCACTGGTGGTGGTTTTGCCGTGAGTGCCGGCAACAGCCAATACCCAGCGCCCTTGCAGCACATTCTCGGCCAGCCACTGCGGGCCGGAAATATACGGCAAACCACGGTTGAGGATTTCTTCCATCAAGGGCTTGCCGCGACTGACCACATTGCCGACTACATAGACATCCGCCTGCAGTTCAAGCTGTTCTGCACCAAAGCCTTCAATCAGCTCGATCCCCATCGCTTCAAGCTGGGTACTCATCGGCGGATAAACATGGGTATCGCAGCCGGTTACGCGGTGACCGGCCTGCTTGGCAATGGCGGCAATGCCGCCCATGAAGGTGCCACAAATGCCTAGGATATGGATATGCATGGAAAACGTCGTGTAGTAAGGCCAGCAGGCCGAAAAGCGCAAGCTTACGCACGAAGCGCTCCGCTCTCAAGTATGCCGCTGCACGCACCCCCTCCAAAACGCAAAAAAACCCGCAAAGCGGGTTTTTTATCAGGCACAACAACAAGTACTTACAGGCCGTAAGGGTGTTGCAGCACGATGGTCTCTTCGCGATCCGGACCGGTAGACACGATGGCAACCGGCGCGCCGCACACTTCGGCGATACGGTTCAGATAAGCCTGGGCATTAGCCGGCAAAGCCTCCCAGCTCTTGCTACCGAAGGTCGTTTCGCTCCAGCCCGGCATGGTTTCGTAAATAGGCTCGCACTTGGAAACCGCATCCGCGCCCAGAGGCAGGATGTCGATCTCTTTGCCATCCAGCATATAACCCACGCACAGTTTGATCTCTTTCAGACCATCCATTACGTCCAGCTTGGTCACGCACAAGCCGGTCACACCGTTGATCTGGATGGTGCGCTTGAGTGCAGCGGCATCGAACCAGCCGCAGCGGCGCGGACGGCCGGTGACCGAACCAAACTCGTTGCCTTGCTTGGCCAGAAAAGCACCGATTTCATTTTCCTGTTCGGTCGGGAACGGACCGGAACCCACGCGGGTGGTGTAGCCCTTAACGATACCCAGCACATAGCTGAGCATCTGCGGTGCCACACCGGCGCCTGGCGACGCGGCGCCCGCCATGCAGTTGGACGAGGTTACGAACGGATAGGTGCCATGATCGATATCCAGCAGCGTGCCTTGCGCGCCTTCAAACAGCAGCGGTACACCCGCGGCATTCATGTCGTACAGGGTACGGGATACATCACCGACCATAGGCTTGATGCGCTCTGCCAGCAGCATGGTCTGCTCGAGGATAGCCTCGAAGCTGACCGGATCAGCCTTGTGGTATTGCGTCAGCTGGAAGTTGTAGTAATCAACGTTTTCCTTGAGCTTGGCGGCGAAGGCTTCGCTGTCAAACAGATCGACCACACGCAGGGCACGGCGTGCCACCTTGTCTTCGTAAGCCGGGCCGATGCCGCGACCAGTGGTACCGATCTTGCCGGCGCCCTTGGACAGTTCGCGAGCCTGATCCAGTGCAACATGGTAAGGCAGAATCAGCGGACAGCCTTCGGAAATCATCAGGCGCTTGTCGACATCGACACCGGCGGCGAGCAGCTCATCGATTTCCTTGAGCAGGGCTTCGGGGGAGAGCACCACACCGTTACCGATAAAGCACTCGACACCAGCGCGCAGGATGCCGGACGGAATCAGGCGCAAAATGGTTTTCTTGCCATTCACCACCAGCGTGTGGCCGGCATTGTGGCCACCCTGAAAACGCACCACGGCCTCGGCGTGATCGGTCAGCCAATCGACGATCTTGCCCTTGCCTTCATCACCCCACTGGGTACCAATTACAACTACGTTCTTGTTGGACATCGGAAGTAACCTCTTCTTCTCGGTCAAAATACAATTCAGTTAAACGGAACGACCTGCCAACCGGCACCCGTTGCAAGCAGTTCACGGTCGCAAGCCAGAGCTTCGGCAGACTCGCCCAGATAATCCATGACCACCATCTCGCCGCTGGCACGCAAACGCACCACTTCGTCTGCTGCGTCGGGCAGCAGACGGGAAGCGACACGGATACCGCGCACGGCGTCACGCGCCGGCAGGATACGGATCAGATCACGCAGGTCAAGGCTGAAACCGGTCGCCGGACGCGCACGGCCAAAACGGCGGCCGACATTGTCGTAACGGCCGCCACGTGCCAGCGCATCGGACCAGCCAGGTGCGTAAGCGGTAAACAGCAATCCTGTATGGTAGAAACCGCTGCGCAACTCGGCCAGATCGAAACTCAGCTCGACCTTGCCTTGCAGGGCGCGGGCGATGGCCGACAACTGCGTCAGGCCCAGTTCGATCTCCGGCAGCGACGGCAGGCGCATGCGCGCGCTATCCAGCATGCTGACCGGACCATACAGTTCCGGCAGCGCAATAAAGGCACTGCGGTACGGCTCGGCTACATGAGCCACCAGCTCACGAATGCTGGCCACATCCTTACTTTGCAAGGCGGCAAACAGCTCCTGCGCCGTTGCTGCATCCAGTCCGGCGGCCGCAACCAGACCGCGGAATATTGCGATATGCCCCACATCGAGACGGATATTTTCTACACCGCCCAGACGCAAAGCATCCAGCATCAGGCCTATCACTTCCAGATCGGCCTCGATGCCGGCATAGCCATACAACTCGGCACCAACCTGCAAGGGCTCGCGTGAACTCATCAAGCCATTGGGGCGGGCATGCACCACGCTGCCGGCATAGCACAGCCGGGTTACGCCGGTGCGCTCCGACAACAAATGGGCATCGATACGCGCGACCTGAGGCGTAATATCCGCCCGCAAACCCAGCTGACGACCGGACAGATGATCATCCAGCTTGAAGGTCTTGATATCCAGTGCACCATCGTCTGCCGATACCAGTGCTTCGATATACTCGATCAGCGGCGGCGAGACCAGCTCATAGCCTGCGGTGCGAAACTGCTCCAGCATGGCAGCCTTGGCAGACTCCACTTGGCGCGCGGTTGCCGGCAATATGTCGGCAATATGTTCGGGTAACAGCCAGTTGCGCATGGTTGAAATCACTACACAATAAAAGGCGGGAGACACTCCCGCCTTAGCTTCAACGAATCAGCCGGTTTCCCGGCTGATAACAGATGGTATTACTGTTTGCCACCGACTGCAGGATTCTTGAAATACTTGAAGAATGCAGAGTCAGGCTGCAAGACCATTACATCGCTCTTGTTCTTGAACGATTCCTTGTACGCCTGCATGCTGCGCCAGAATGCATAGAACTCGGGGTTCTTGCCATAAGCCTGCGCATAAACTGCACCCGCCTTGGCATCGCCCTCGCCCTTGATCTGCTGCGCATTCTTATAAGCCTGCGACAGGATCACTTCTTTCTGACGGTCGGCATCGGCACGTACGCGTTCAGCCTCTTCTGCACCTTCACTGCGCAACTGGCTGGCAACGGCCAGACGTTCGGAACGCATGCGCTCATAAACAGAGGTGCTGATTTTATCCGGAAAATCGACGCGCTTTAAGCGTACGTCGAGAATTTCCACACCCATTTTACGTGCTTCTGCGTCCGCGCGCTGCTTTACGATTGCCATCACCTGTTCGCGCTTGCCGGAAATCACGTCGGCCACGTCTTTCTGGCCGAACTGGGCACGCAGACCGTCATTAATGATCTGCTTCAAACGCGAAACGGCAGCCAGCTCATTGCCACCCACGCTCTTGTAGAACTGCTCGACATTCACTACACGCCACTTAACATAGCTGTCGACCAGCACGTTTTTCTTTTCGCGAGTATTGAACAGTTCCGGTGCTTCGGCATCGATAGTTTGCACGCGCTTGTCGTAGTAGCGCACATTCTGCAGGAACGGCACCTTGAACTTGATGCCAGGCTTGGAGATGACGTTTACCACTTCGCCAAACTGGAACACCATGGCAAACTGGCGCTGGTCTACGGTAAACATAGACATGGAAAGCAGCAACAGGCCCGCGACCAGTGCCACCAGAGTCGGTATCAGTTTATCCATCGCTTACTCCTCCTTAGCGGTTTCAGCAGCCCGCCCGGTGCGGTCTGTCAGGTCACGCCCGTTGCGTACAGTGGCAACAGCGTCAGGCTGCTTGCCCGTCGCGGTGCTAGCCTGTCCGGCAGAAGGAGAAGGCGTCGGAGCTGAGCCCGGCGCAGCTTGCTGCATCAACTTATCCAGAGGCAGATACAATAGATTGCCACCACCTTTCTGGTCTACCACGACCTTGGAGGTATTGCTCATCACCTGCTGCATCATGTCGTAATACATACGGTCGCGCATCACCTTGGGTGCCTGACCATATTGCGACAGCACCGACGTAAAGCGCGAAGCATCACCCTCGGCATTGTCGACCACACGCTGACGGTAGCCTTCGGCCTCCTCCATCAGACGTGAAGCCAGACCACGCGCCTTCGGAATCACATCATTGGCGTAAGCCTGACCCTCGTTGCGCAGCTTTTCCTTGTCCTGCCCGGCCTTGACCGCATCGTCAAACGCGGAACTGACTGCCTGCGGCGGCTGCACATCATTGATGTTGACCTTGGCAATGCGAACACCCAAGTTGTAGCGATCTACAATCTGCTGGATCAGCAACTGGGTATCTGCAGCAATCTGGGTACGGCCTTCATTCAGCACAAAATCGACCTTATTACGCCCGACGACTTCGCGAATGGCCGTTTCAGCTGCCTGCTTGACAATATCCTTGGCGTCTTTTTCCTGCGCAGCATTATTAAACAGGAAAGCCTTGGCATCTTTGATGTCGTATTGCACCGAGAACTGGACATCAATGATGTTCTGGTCATCGGTCAACATCAGCGACTCTTCCGGAATGCGGTTCTTGGCGCTACCACGATAACCGACCTCGATACTGCGCACTTCGGTCAGGTTGACGATCTCAACCTTTTCGAACGGATACGGCAGGTGCCAGCCCAAGCCCGGGCCTGTCGTACGGGAATAACTTCCCAAACGCAGCACAACACCCTCTTCACGAGCATCGACGACGTAAAATCCACTGGCCAACCACAAAGCAGCCACCACACCAACAACAGCCAAAGCACCACCACGGAACAGCCCGCTAGGGGAGGTTTCCGGTGTGGGTCCATTATTACCGGCAGCTGGAGGCTTGGCACCTAGCAGGCGTGATAGCTTTTGATTCAGGCGGCGAAAAATTTCGTCCAGGTCGGGCGGGCCGTCGTTACCTCCACGGCCTCGGTTCGGGTCATATTGAGACATCTCGATCGTGGTCTTTATGGTTAGGGTGTTGGGATGAATAATTTACAGCAAGTAGGGCAATGGCTTCACGCAGGAGTTCCATTCCTTCGCCTTTAAGGGCAGAAACACGAACAGAAACCGGATACCCGCTATCATCGTACCCGATTTC
>NZ_JBOFOO010000100.1:0-4753 GCF_051659485.1 Craterilacuibacter sp.
TTTGACAAGTTAATGTCTGGTGGCCATAGCGAGGTGGTCCCACGCCTTCCCATCCCGAACAGGACCGTGAAACACCTTAGCGCCGATGATAGTGTGGCATTCGCCATGTGAAAGTAGGACACCGCCAGACGCCCCATTATGAAAGCCTCGACCAAATGGTCGGGGCTTTCAATGCGATAGCAACGATTTTGTGGTGGATATAGCTCAGTTGGTAGAGCCCCGGATTGTGATTCCGGTTGTCGTGGGTTCGAGCCCCATTATTCACCCCACATAATGCTAAAACCCTGATTTCCCAAGGAAATCAGGGTTTTTTTGCGTGAATAAAACGATTTGCTACACGAACTGTTACGCACGACGTGGGTAAGCGGCCGGCCGCCCCCAGCGCCTGCCATTTTCTTTGCAGGGGACCGCAAAATGGGCATGATGCGGCGAGCTCACAGGGGGCAATGCCTGGCTCGGGCTGATATACCGCACAGCAGGTGCGGTATATGGCCATCTTTTTGGCTCTGTTCGCGATGAGCGTTGGTTCTATATTTAGGACAATCTCAGCCATGCCCAGTGGAGGCGGTCATGAAAGCCCACGATTTTCATATCTGGATGCAGATGCTGCCCCAACTCTCAGAGGCGCAACGCAAGGTAGTACAGCAGACCCTCTCGAACTCTGTCGCGACACCTCGCATCGAGGCACTGCTCAATCAGCGTAGCGCCGAAGTCCTGTACTGCCCGCACTGCATGGCTCGACAGGTTCAACGCTGGGGTAAGCCCGGAGGCATTCAGCGCTATCGCTGTCGCGGGTGTCAAAAAACGTTCAATGCCTTAACCGGGACACCTGCCGCCAGGCTGAAACGGCGTGATGCGTGGTTAGACTATGCGCGATTGATGACTCATGGTGAAACCATTCGAGCCTCTGCGCAGGCGGTCGGTATCCATCGCACAACCTCGTTTCGCTGGCGTCACCGCTTTCTCAAGTTACCCGCGCTGGAGAACGATACCGAACTTGGCAATATCGTGGAGGCGGATGAAACCTTCTTCCTGCTGTCATTCAAAGGCCAGCGCCACTTACCCAGAGCGGCTCGTCATCGTGGTGGCCATGCTAATCAGCGTGGCTTATCAAGCGAGCAAGTACCCGTCATGGTTGTGCAGGACCGACAAGGTAAACACTTTGACGCCATGCTTCCCAAGTTGGATCAGTCGACGGTAAGCACCTTACTGACCCAGGTGCTGGCCCCAGAGAGTCTGCTCTGTACTGATGGCTCTAAACTGTACGCTGGGTTTGACCAGACTGAGGATATTGCCCACGAGGTGCTCAACCTGAGTAAGGGTGTTCGGGTTCGCAATCGGGTGCTGCACATCCAGCATGTCAATGCTTACGACTCACGCCTGAAAGGCTGGTTGTATCACTTCCGAGGTGTCGCCACTAAGTATCTGGCTAACTATCTTGGCTGGCGTCGTTTGCTGGAGAAATTTGGCAGCCAAATCCGCCCAGAAACGGTGTTGTTACACAGCCTCGGTTAAAACCAACGCTCATCGCGAACAGAGCCATCTTTTTGGATTACAGCAGTTTTGATACCAAGCGGTCTGCCCGTACCCGGTTCATGCGGGTCAGCAGTTTGCGAATCGGTTCCGGGTAGTGGTCGACAGTTTCCAGGTCGAGGTAATGGCTGATACGGCTGGTATTGGCACGGATGGTGGCCAGTTCCTGATCCCTTTGTGCGGCCAGTGCCTGTTGCGGGTCGTGGATCAGCAGGCCATTTTCGAGATCCAGATTGAAAGCGCGCGGATTGAGATTGTTGCCGGTAATCAGCATCATTTCCTTATCTATCCACAAGCCCTTTAGGTGATAGCTATGACCGGGGTCATTCCATAGCAGCAGGTTCAGGCGGCCTGCATCGATATCGGCTTGCTGGGCCTGGGCAAAGCGGCGCAAATTGGCTTCATATAGATAGGGCAGTGCACCTATGACCTTGAATGGCTCGTTAGGCGGGATAAAGAAGTCATTGGCGGTTTTGTCGCCGACAATAATATCAACCTTCACGCCACGCGAGAGCAGGCGACGGATTTCGCTCGTCAGCGGGCGGGGCAGGTTGAAATAGGGGGTGCAGACCACGAGGTGATCCTGTGTCACGGCCATCAGTTTTTGTATCAGGCGGTTGAGCGGATTACGCTTGCCGACCCCCAGTAACGGGGTAATGCCCAATTCACCTGCCGCTGCTTGTCCGGTGTGGCTTTGGTAGTGGCTCGTTTTGAGCTGCTCGCGCAGGTTGCGAATTTCACTACGTATGCTTTTGGTTGCCGGTGGATTAGGCTGATCCAGCCGGTGGATGGCGGGGCTGGCTAATAGGGTGTGCAGTAGTGCCACCATGCTGTCGGCTAATGCCCGGCAGGTCAGCAGGTGGTAGCGATCGTAACGATAGCGCTCGCCTACGTGCATATAGACATTATTGAGGCTGGCACCGCTGTAGATCACGGTATCGTCGACAATAAAGCCCTTCAGATGCAGGACACCAAACAGCTCCCGAGTTTGTACCGGTACGCCATATACGGGTACATCCAGACCCGGATGTTTTTCGGCCTCATCCCGATACCAGGCCGCATTGCCGTCGGCCTTGCTCTTACCTATCAGTCCGCGCTGCGCGCGATGCCAGTCGACCAGTACGGCGATTTCCAGTTCCGGATTGCGCTTGCGGGCTGCGTAGAGCGCCTCCAGTATCATGGCGCCGCCTTCATCGTGCTGCAGGTAAAGGGCGCTCAAAAGGATGCGGCGCTTTGCCCCTGCGATGTGTGCCAGCAAGGTTTCCCGGAATGCAGCCGTATCATTCAGCGTGATGATGTCTTCGGCTGCGATAGCGAAGCGTGGCAGCGCATTGATATAGGTACGTGGATCGTTGAAAAGCATGATAAGACGCCAAAAGCACGCGGATTAACCCGAATGTCTGATGTTAGCATCAAGCGGGCTCTTCTCCCATGGGGCGGCTCAAACTAGCGTGACTATGAAGTCTTTGCTCTATAGATGCCGCTGGCAATACAATAGCAAAATACGTTACCGCAAGGAGAAGGCGATGCTTTACCCGGAACTCTATCTACAGTTGGAAAAAGCGCGCTGGAGTATGGAAACCGATATTCCATGGGCGGAATTTGATGGCAGCAAGCTCTCTGACGAGCAGGCACAGACCATCAAGATGAATGCGATTACCGAGTGGTCGGCACTGCCGGCCACCGAGATGTTTTTACGCGATAACCAGCATGACTCGGATTTTTCCGCTTTCATGTCGGTCTGGTTCTACGAAGAGCAGAAGCATGCATTGGCGCTGATGGAGTATCTGCGCCGTTTCCGCCCCGAGTATTGTCCGACTGAAGCCGAACTGCATGCCGTGCGTTTCGAGTTTGATCCGGCACCGCCGCTGGAAACGCTGATGCTGCATTTCTGTGGCGAAGTGCGCCTGACGCAGTGGTATCGCTGCGCATCGGAGTGGCATACCGAACCGGTGATCAAAGCCATCTACAAGCACCTGAGCCAGGATGAGGCACGCCATGGCGGCTGTTATCTCAAATACATGAAAAAGGCGATCGAACTGCATGGCGATGTGGCGCGGGCCGCTTTTGCCAAGATAGGCCTCTTGATGGCCTCATCCAGCCGTTCGGCCAAGCCCTTGCATCCGACCAATCTGCATGTCAATGCCGCCTTATTCCCCAACGATACGGTACAGAGCCGTTTGCCCGACCCTGAGTGGCTGGAATCGTGGCTGACACAGCAGATCCGCTTCGACGAGCCTTGGGAGGCGCGTGTGGTGGGTGGTATCCTTCGCAACTTGTCCAATCTGTTCGAGCAGCCACTGGAAACGATTCTGCAGCTGAATCGCTACCGCAAGGCGCTCGCGGCAAGTGTGAAGGAAAACCATGTCGTACCCGACCCCGCCGTTTGAAGCCAAAGTCTGCCAGCCGGAGGCGCTGGCGGCACGTATCGCGGCGCTACCCCGGCCACTGGTGTTTACCAATGGCTGTTTCGATATCCTGCACCGCGGCCATGTGAGCTATCTGGCGCAAGCACGGGCACTGGGCGCCTCGCTGGTTGTGGGGCTGAATACCGATGCTTCGGTCAAGCGTCAGGGCAAGGGGGACGACCGTCCCATCAATAACGAGGCTAACCGCGCGGCAGTGCTGGCGGCGCTGGAGTCGGTGTCGCTGGTTACCTGGTTTGATAGCGATACCCCGGCCGAGCTGATCGCCCTGATTCAGCCCGATGTGCTGGTCAAGGGCGGTGACTGGGGCGTGGACAAGATCGTGGGCTCAGCCGAAACACTGGCCCGCGGCGGCGAAGTCCACTCCATCCCCTTTTTGTTCGAGACCTCGACCACGGCGACCCTGAATAAAATACGTGCCAGCGAAGGCAAGGCGTGAGCGATCACGCCTTTGCCGTATTGCGTCTGCTGTCGGCCGGCGGTTTTCAGTCGGGCGAAGCCATGGCGCAGCAGTTGGGCTGCTCGCGCACGCTGGTGTGGCAGGCGGTACATACCATTGAACAGGATTTCGGTCTGACCGTATTTTCGGTACGTGGCCGCGGCTACCAGCTGGCGCTACCGTTTGACTGGCTGGATGTGGCGCAGATCCGTGCCGGGCTGTCCGAGACGGCGGGTGATTGCTTTACCCTGGCGCTGGTCGACTGCACCGACTCTACCAATACCCAATTGATGACCCGTGCGGCATCCGGCGCACCACAAGGCTTGCTGCTGGCGGCCGAGCAGCAAAGCGCGGG
>NZ_JBOFOO010000101.1:0-5933 GCF_051659485.1 Craterilacuibacter sp.
TAGGGAATAGGGAATAGGGAATAGGGAGATTGTCCCGACCCTGTTCCCTGCATCCATTCCCGCCTTTACTTATCATCCATCTCCCGCGATAATCCGCACATCATGCAGGAGAGAGCGGCTTTATGCCGCCGCCGAAGGCGCAAGCGCACCCGCAATCGCTCAGGCAAAAGGACTGCATCATACGGGCCCGAATACCGGACTGGCCCACCGACTCTGGAGAGCGGTGCCCGATGCGGCACCCACCGAAGGGGCTAACGCAACACAGCCATGCTGCGCTTGCGGAAAATCTCAGGTGACCGGACAGAGGGGTGTAGATAGTTGATATCACCCCTATGCAAGGACCACCATGACGGCTGCCCAACGTACCCCGCTATATCAAGAACACCTCGCCGCCGGCGCCAAGATGGTCGATTTTGCCGGCTGGGACATGCCCATCCATTACGGCTCGCAGCTGAAAGAGCATGAAATCGTGCGTAGCGACGCCGGCATGTTCGATGTGTCGCATATGACCGTGATCGACATCACCGGCACCGATGCCAAGCGCTGGCTGCAGCACCTGATCGCCAATGATGTGGCCAAACTGGGTTTTGTCGGCAAGGCGCTGTACGCCGGCATGCTCAATGAGCAGGGTGGCGTGGTGGATGACCTGATCGTCTATCTGGCGGCCGATGGCTACCGCATGGTGGTCAATGCCGGCACCACCGCCAAGGATCTGGCGTGGATGGACGCGCATCTGGCCGGTTTCGATGTCAGCCTGTCGCCGCGCCGCGATCTGGCCATGCTGGCGGTGCAAGGCCCGAATGCTATCGCCAAGGTGTGTGCCGTCAAGCCGGATTGGGCCGAGTCCATCCGTGCGCTGCAGGTATTCCAGGGCCTGCCTTTTGGCGAATGGTTTGTCGCCCGCACCGGTTACACCGGCGAGGACGGGCTGGAAATCATGATCCCTGCCGCCGAAGCCGCCGAATTCTTTCGTCAATTGCAACAGGCTGGTGTGGCGCCTATCGGCCTTGGCGCGCGCGATACCCTGCGTCTGGAAGCCGGCATGAATCTGTACGGCCACGATATGGACGATAGCGTCAGCCCGCTGGAAGCCGGCATGGGCTGGACGCTGGCGATGAAAGACGAGCGCGAGTTTATCGGTCGCAGCGCCTTGCTGGCACAAAAAGCGGCCGGTGTCGCCATGCGTCAGGTCGGCCTGGTGCTGGAAGGGCGCGGCGTGCTGCGTGAAGGACAGAAAGTCGTGGTCGAGGGTGTGGGTGAAGGCATCATCACCAGCGGCACTTTCTCGCCTACGCTCAAGCACTCTATCGCCATCGCCCGCGTGCCGGCCGCTATTGGCGACAGCGCCCATGTCGATCTGCGCGGCACGCTGACCGCGGTGCGTGTGGTCAAGATGCCGTTCGTACGTAACGGCAAGAAGGTATTCGAGTAAGGGAGAATAGGGAATAGGGCGTGGAGAATAGGAAGTCGCAATAGAGACGCCCCATTCACTCGCTACTTCCCGCTCACGACTCCCCATTGGCCCCATTCGACCCCATCAACACAGGAGCCCCAACCATGAGCCACATCCCGTCCGAACTGAAATATGTCTCCAGCCACGAATGGCTGCGCCTTGAAGCCGATGGCTCCATCACCGTCGGTATTACCGAACACGCACAGGAACTCTTGGGTGATGTGGTGTTTGTCGAGTTGCCTAAAGTCGGCGCCCATCTGGCTGCCGACGAGCAGGCCGGGGTGGTCGAGTCGGTGAAAGCCGCCTCCGATGTCTACAGCCCGATTGCCGGTGAAGTGCTGGCGGTGAATGAAGAAGTGGAAAGTTCGCCCGAGTTGGCCAACTCCGCCCCGTACGGCGAGGGCTGGTTCTTCCGCATCCAGCCGGCCAATGCCGCCGATCTGGATGGCCTGATGGATGCCGCCGCTTACGCCGCCGAAATCGGCGCCTGATAGTTACACCCCTGTCTGATCACAGACAGGGGTTTTTTTTGCCGTTGATCCCGCCATCCCGCCGGCCAAAAACAGGAATCACCATGTCGCTACAGCAACTTTTTAATCACGACGAATTCATCGGCCGCCATATCGGGCCGGATGCCCTTGAGCGCGCCGCCATGTGTGCCGAGCTTGGCGTGGCCGATCTCGAAACCCTGATCGATCAGACCGTGCCGGCGGCCATCCGCTTTAAACGCAAGCTTGATCTGCCCGATGCGGTGACCGAGGCCGAGGCGCTGGCCAAGCTGTCTGCCATTGCGGCCAAGAACATCATCAACAAATCGTTTATCGGTCTGGGTTACCACCCGACCCGCCTGCCCAATGTGATCCTGCGCAATGTGCTGGAAAACCCGGGCTGGTATACCGCCTATACCCCGTATCAGGCCGAGATCGCGCAAGGCCGTCTGGAGGCACTGCTGAATTACCAGCAGATGGTGATCGACCTGACCGGTCTGGAGATGGCCAACGCTTCGATGCTGGATGAGGCAACCGCCGCAGCCGAAGCGATGACGCTGGCGCGCCGCGTGTCCAAGTCCAAATCCAATGCCTTTTTTATCGACAGCCGCGTGCTGCCGCAGACGCTGGATGTGATCCGCACCCGCGCCAAGTATTTCGGCTATGAGCTGGTGCTGGGCCATCCCGAAGAAGCCGGCAATGCCGACTATTTCGGCGCGCTGTTCCAGCTGCCCGGCGCCGGTGGCGATGTGATCGACCTGACGCCGTCCATCGCCGCCGCCAAGGCGCGCGGCGCGGTGGCGATTATTGCGGCCGACATCATGGCCATGGTGCTGATCAAGTCGCCGGCCGAGATGGGCGCCGACGTGGCGGTGGGCAATACCCAGCGCTTCGGCGTGCCTATGGGCTTCGGCGGCCCGCATGCCGCCTATTTTGCCTTCCGCGAAGACATGAAGCGTGCCGCGCCCGGGCGCATCATCGGCGTGTCGGTCGATGCCAAGGGCAAGACCGCGCTACGCATGGCGCTGCAGACCCGTGAGCAACATATCCGCCGCGAAAAGGCCAACTCCAATATCTGCACGTCGCAAGTATTGCTGGCCAACCTCGCCGGCATGTATGCCGTCTACCACGGCCCCGAGGGCGTGCGCCGCATCGCGACGCGCATCCACCGTCTGGCCGCAATTTTTGCCCATGCAGTTAAAGCGGCAGGCTGCGCGCTGGTGTATGACCGCTTCTACGACACGGTAGAGGTGAAGCTGGGCGACAAGGCCGCCGGCGTGTACGCCGCAGCACTGGCTGCCGGCTACAACCTGCGCCGCGTTGGCGACAGCGTGCTGGCAGTGGCTTTTCACGAGCAGGCCAGCGAAGGCGATCTTGCCTTCCTGATCGAACTCTTTAGCGGCAAGGCGGCCGATATTGCCGCGCTGGATGCGGCGGCGCCGGATGCGATTCCGGCCGCGCTCAAGCGCGAATCGGCCATCCTCTCCCATCCGGTGTTCAACCAGTACCACACCGAGCACGGCATGCTGCGCTACCTCAAGCGTCTGGAAAACCGTGATCTGGCGCTCAATCACTCGATGATTTCCTTGGGCTCGTGCACCATGAAGCTCAATGCGGTGGCCGAGATGCTGCCGGTGACCTGGCCTGCCTTTGCCGAGCTGCACCCGTTCTGCCCGGCCGATCAGGCGGTGGGTTATCACGAAATGATTGCCGGCCTGGCCGACCAGCTCAAGGCCATTACCGGCTTTGACGCGATCTCGATGCAGCCCAACTCCGGTGCCTCGGGCGAATACGCCGGCCTGCTCGCCATCCTGCGCTATCACGAATCGCGTGGCGACAGCGCGCGCACCATCTGCCTGATTCCGCAGTCGGCGCACGGCACCAATCCGGCCACTGCCCAGATGCTGGGCATGCAGGTGGTGGTGGTGAAGTGCGACGAGTCCGGCAACGTCGATGTGGCCGATCTTAAGGCCAAGGCCGAGATGCATGCCGAGCGCCTGGGTGCGCTGATGATCACCTATCCGTCTACCCATGGCGTGTTCGAAGAATCCATCGCCGACATCTGTGCGCTGATGCATGGCTACGGGGCGCAGGTGTATATGGATGGTGCCAATATGAACGCGCAGGTGGGGCTGACCCGTCCGGCCGATATCGGTGCCGACGTGCTGCATATGAATCTGCACAAGACCTTCTGCATTCCGCATGGCGGCGGCGGCCCGGGTATGGGGCCGATCGGCATGAAGTCGCATCTGGCGCCGTTCATGGCCAATCATGTGGTGAGCGCCGTGCCGGGGGCGCAAGCAGGTCAGGGCGCGGTGTCGGCGGCACCGTTCGGTTCTGCTTCCATCCTGCCGATCTCGTGGATGTATATCACCATGATGGGCGCCGAGGGCATGCGCCAGGCAACCGGCCACGCACTGCTCAATGCCAACTATGTGGCGGCCAAACTCGCGCCGCACTATCCGGTGCTGTATAGCGGCAAGCAGGGCCGCGTCGCGCACGAGTGCATCATCGATTTGCGTCCGCTCAAGGCGGCCTCCGGCATTACCGAGGTCGATATCGCCAAGCGCCTGATGGACTACGGCTTCCACGCCCCGACCATGAGCTTCCCGGTGGCCGGCACGCTGATGATCGAACCGACCGAGAGCGAGAACAAGGCCGAGCTCGACCGCTTTATCGCGGCCATGCTGTCTATTCGTGCCGAAGTGCAGGCCGTCGAGGACGGCGTCTGGCCGGCGGACAATAATCCGCTGGTCAATGCGCCGCACGGCAAGGCCGACATCGCTGCCGACTGGGATAAGCCCTACAGCCGCGAGCAGGGCCTGTTCCCCTTGCCTTATGTGCTGGACAACAAGTTCTGGCCGGCAGTGAACCGTATCGACGATGTGTATGGCGACCGTAATCTGGTGTGCAGTTGCCCGGCGACGGCCGACTATCTGTAGTTCTGTCAGAGTAAAAGAAAGCGCCCGCGAGCTAAGGCTTGCGGGCTTTTTTATGTCGGCGTAAGCTGTTGTCGTCAAAAGGCAACAGCCGGCGTGGCGCCAGCAATATTAGATAGGGCGTTTCCCCTTTTGTAATCGGCTAGAGTCAAGCCGCTGCTTGTAGTCTGGTTTTTATTAAGCTGATGTTTTTAAATGATTATTTTTATTTCCGGCTGGGGTTTTAGGCTGGGTGTTAGCGGTGCAGTCGCGACATGCGAGCGAGTGCGCTGTATATCAAGTTACCCGTTTTGAATTTTACTGATATGATCCGCGGCATAAGCAAGCAGAACAAAGTGAGAAAATAATGAGTCCGACACGCAGAACCCAACAAAGCCGCCGCGAAGGCACCATTGGCAAGCTGGTGGCGTCCGCCATCGATTGCATCAACGAGCTGGGCTATCAGGGCGCCAGCGTGCAGATTATCTGCCAGCGTGCCGAGCTGTCGCAGGGGGCGCTGTTCCGCCACTTCGCGACCAAGAACGAGCTGATGCAGCTGGTGTACAACAGCACCATCGATCTCTTGTTCGACCGTGCCACCGTCGATCTGGCGGCGCTGCCACCCGAGGCTTCGGATGAGGACAAGATGGTGTGCCTGATGCGCTCGCTGGTAGCCGATGTGCACTATGTGGTGCTGATGGAGCTGATGATGGCCGCGCGCACCCAGCCCGAGCTGTCGGGGCTGCTCACCCGCGACGGCTTGCGCCAGCGCGACCGCTTTATTGCCGTATTGGGCACCTATTTCCCGCGCTATGCCGGCAATAGCGAATTCGTCGCCATGGCGCTGACCATGATGACCACCTATCACGGCATGTCGCTGTACCGCAGCATGAGCCGCGAAGTCGAGCCATCGCCGCTACGCGAGCAGTGGCTGCAGAGCATCATGCGTCAGGAGCTGTCGCGTCTGGCCAAGAAGGGCGCCGATACCGCCAGCCCGGTGTACGATCTGGCGGCACTGCCGCAAGCGTGATTGTTTAACGGCGGGAATGGGGACTCGGGATCGGGGACTCGGGG
>NZ_JBOFOO010000102.1:0-8132 GCF_051659485.1 Craterilacuibacter sp.
GCGACATCGCCCGCGCCTGGTGGATTGCCAGCCATGTGTTCGATGCCGAAGCATTGTGGTGCGAGATCGAGGCTCTGGACAACCGGGTACCGGCTGATCTGCAGGTCGAAATGATGGTGCTGGTGCGTACCCTGATTGAGCGTGTGACGCGCTGGGTATTGCGCAACCGTCGCCCGTTCGGTGCCGTGAGCGAGCAGATCGCCCAGTACGCCAGCAAGGTGCAGGCCTTGTTGCACAAGTTGCCGCAGCTGATCACGGCGGCCGACTACCCGCAGGTTGCGGCACTGGAAGCGCGTATGGATGTGACCGCTATGCCGGTACAGTTGGCGCAGGTACTGGCTCGACTGGAGTTTGCCGTACCGCTGATGGATATCATCGAGATTGGTGCCGACAGTGAAGTGGCGCTGGAGCCCTTGGCCGCCAGTTACTTTACGTTGGGTCATGACTTGCAGCTGGATTGGTTGCGGGATGCCATCACCCGTTTGCCGCGCGAAAACCGCTGGCAGTCACTGGCCCGCTCTGCATTGCGTGATGATCTTTATCGCATGCACCATAGCCTGACACGGGTGGCACTGGATGGTGCCGGCGAGGGAGATCTTGCCCGCAACTGGCTGGCCGGACGTGCGGCAAATGTCGAGTTGTGCCTGCAGATGTTTACCGAACTGCAGACTTTTGAGGCCTTGGATCTGGCCATGCTGTCGGCTGGTATGCGCGAGCTGAATAACCACCTGCTGAATTAAGCACAGACTGCTGTACTCGGTACTAGGGCCTGTCCGTAAGGACAGGCCTTTTTTGCGTTCGCCGCTGGTATGGCTGCTGAAGATTATGCAACAGCGGCAGCCTAGATGGATAAAGTAGAGCTTGAACTCTTTACTCGCATGGTATTTTGTGTTTATCTTATAAAAAGTAAAATAAAGTTCCATCAAGCGGAACATGGAGAATGGCAATGAGAGAAACCGCGCATGAAACTCTGGTCAGTTTTCGTGGCGTTCAGAAAAGCTATGATGGCGAATCCCTGATCGTAAAAAGTCTGGATCTTGATATTCGCCGTGGTGAATTCCTGACTCTGCTCGGCCCTTCCGGCTCGGGCAAGACGACTTGCCTGATGATGCTTGCCGGTTTTGAAACCCCCAGCCACGGGGAAATCCATTTCGACGGCAAGCTGCTCAATCACACCCCGCCGCATAAACGCAATATCGGCATGGTGTTTCAGAACTATGCGCTGTTCCCGCACATGACCGTGGCACAGAACTTGGCCTATCCGCTGACGCTACGCAAGATGGGCAAGAGCGACATCGCTGAACGGGTCAAGCAGGGACTGGCCATGGTGAGGCTGGAAAACCTGGGTCACCGCTATCCGGGCCAGCTCTCCGGCGGGCAGCAACAGCGCGTGGCGCTGGCGCGGGCACTGGTATTCGAACCCAAGCTGGTGCTGATGGACGAGCCGCTGGGCGCGCTGGACAAGCAACTGCGCGAGCATATGCAGCTTGAAATCAAGCATCTGCATGAACGCCTGGGAGTGACGGTGGTGTATGTGACCCACGATCAGGGCGAGGCGCTGACCATGTCCGACCGTGTTGCGGTGTTCAAGGACGGCATCATCCAGCAGATAGACTCGGCCAGCACGCTGTACGAGGCACCGGGCAATTCTTTTGTGGCTAATTTCATCGGTGAAAACAACACCCTCAAGGGGGAGGTGATGGCGCTGGAGGGGAGCGAGCTATGCCGTGTGCGTCTGCACGATGGCGCGGTCATTCAGGCACGCCGCATTGCCGTGTCCGGCATCGGGGAGGCGACGTCGATGTCCATCCGTCCCGAGCGCATACGCCTGAATGCGGCAGCCGAAGCCTGCGAGAACCGCCTCAAAGCCAAATTGATGGAGTTCATTTACCTGGGTGACCACGTGCGCCTGCGTATGGAAGTCGCCGGTCAAAGCGGCTTTATCGTCAAGGTGCCGGTGGGCGAGCTCGACAGTCGCTGGCAGGTGGGTGATGTGATGGATGTAGGCTGGATGGCACGCGATATCCGCGCACTGGATTTGCTGGCTGCATAAGCTGGCCCATGATGAATAAAACAGCAGTTCAAGCACAAACCAAGGAGAGACCGATGAGCATGATCAAAAACAGTATTGCATTGGCTGTGATGGCGGGTTTTACCATGCCGGTGTTTGCCGAGAAATCGATTACCGTTATTTCATTCGGCGGTGCCAATAAGGCGGCGCAGGAAGTGGCTTTTTATAAGCCGTTTGAAAAAACTACGGGCATGGGGGTGACTGCCGGGGATTACAACGGCGAGATGGCCAAGATCAAGGCCATGGTCGATGCCGGCAAGGCGACTTGGGATGTGGTGGAAGTGGAGTCGCCGGAGCTGTTGCGCGGCTGTGAAGAGGGTCTGTTCGAGAAAATAAACTGGGCCAAGGTCGGCAACAAGGCGGACTTCGTGAAGCCGGCGGTGTCCGAATGCGGCGTCGGTATCTTTGTATGGTCAACCGCACTGGCCTACAACGCCGACAAGCTCAAGGTGGCGCCGGCCAACTGGAAGGATTTCTGGGACGTCAAGAAATTCCCGGGCAAGCGCGGTCTGCGCAAGGGGGCCAAGTACACGCTGGAATTCGCGCTGATGGCCGATGGCGTACCGGCTAATCAGGTGTACAAGGTGCTAGGTAGCAAGGCGGGTGTTGATCGCGCCTTCAAGATGCTGACCCTGCTCAAGCCGCATATCCAGTGGTGGGAAGCCGGTGCTCAGCCGCCGCAGTTCCTGGCCTCCGGCGATGTGGTGATGAGCTCGGCCTATAACGGCCGTATCGATTCGGCGCAGAAAGATGGCAAGAATCTGAAAGTGGTCTGGAATGGCAGTATTTACGATGTCGATTCCTGGGCCATCCCTAAAGGTGCCAAATCGGCTGAGGCAAGCCAGTTCATCGCTTTTGCCAGCAAGCCTGAGCAGCAGAAAAACTACGCCAGCCAGATCGCTTACGGCCCGACCAATACCAAGGCAATCAAGCTGTTGCCGGCCAAGGTAGCGGCCAACCTACCGACCGACCCTGCCAACCTCAAGGGTGCACTGGCCATTGATGTCGGCTTCTGGGTGGAGAACGGCGAGGATCTGGAGCAGCGCTTCAACGCGTGGGCTGCTCGCTGATTCCGGATGGGCCGCTACGTGGGTAGCGGCCCTTTTTGCTGCACCGGATCTGAGGTCTGGTGGTTCTGTCAGGTATTTTCATGTCTGAAAGTGTTTCCATGAATGCGCCGTTGACCGCGGCTGATGGTGTGCCGCTCAAGACCCGCTTGCAGCAGCAGCGCCGTCTCAAGCAGCTCAAGGCTGCCATGCTGGTGTTGCCGCTATTGCTTTTTTTGCTGCTGACTTTTCTGGTGCCGATTTCCACCTTGCTGACGCGTAGTGTCGACAATCCCGAGGTGGTGAGCGTGCTGCGTGAAACAACGCAGGCATTGAAGCCGTGGGATGGCAATAGTCTGCCGGCGGTTGCTGTTTATGATGCGCTGGCGCGCGACTTGCAGCGGGCGCAGACTGAAAAAACGGTCTCCGAAGCGGCCAAGCGTCTGAATATGGAACTCATCGGTTTCCGTTCCCTGCTGCAGAAAACCGCCCGCAAGATGCCGCCTTCACCCGAGGCCGGGCAAAATACGCGCGATGTCTTTATCGCGCTGGACGAGCGCTGGGGCGATGTCAGCCACTGGCAGGTGATTGCGCGCAACGGCAGCAGCTGGACGCCTTACTACCTGATGAGCTCGCTAGACCTGCGTCAGGGCACTGATGGCAAGCCTGAGCTGGTGCCGGAAGACGAGCGTGCCTTCCTGTCGATTTTTGGCCGCACCTTGTGGATAAGCTTCTGGGTGACCTTGTGGTGCCTAGCGCTGGGCTATCCGCTGGCCTACTGGCTGGCAACCCTGCCGACGCGCAAGAGCAATCTATTGATGATACTGGTGCTGCTGCCGTTCTGGACTTCAGTGCTGGTGCGGGTCGCATCGTGGATCGTGCTGCTGCAGTCTGAGGGCTTGGTCAATAGTGCCCTGTTGTGGACGGGCTTGATTGACAGCCCGCTGGAGCTGGCATTCAACCGTACTGGTGTCTACATCGCCATGGTGCACATCCTGCTGCCATTTGTGATCCTGCCGGCTTACAGCGTGATGAAAAGCATACCGCCCAGCTATATGCGCGCAGCGATCTCGCTGGGCGACCATCCGTTTGCCGCCTTCTGGAAAATCTATTTCCCGCAGACGGTGGCCGGGGTAGCCGCCGGTGCCTTGCTGGTGTTCATCATGTGCATAGGCTACTACATCACGCCGGCACTACTGGGCAGTCCGCAGGAGCAGATGGTCAGCTATTACGTCGCGTTTTACACCAATGTGACGATCAACTGGGGTATGGCCGCCGCACTGGGCTCCTTGCTCCTGATGGCCACCTTGCTGCTATACGGCCTGTACAGCCGTCTGGTCGGCGCCAACCGTTTGAGTCTGGGGTAATCCATGCTGCCAAGTTATGCGTCACCCGTGGAAAAGGTCTGGTTCTACCTGTTCCGCAGCTTCAATATTCTGGTGCTGATCTTTCTGGTCAGTCCCTTGCTGGCCATCATTCCGCTTTCGTTTTCGGCCGACTCCTTCCTGGTCTATCCGATCAAGGCGCTGTCCCTGCGCTGGTACGAGGAGTTCTTCACCAGCGGAGAATGGACACGCGCGCTGATGAACAGCTTTATCGTGGCGCCGGCAGCGACGCTGATCGCTACTGCGCTGGGAACCCTGGCTGCGGTGGGGCTGACCAGTACCGATTTTCCCGGCAAGTCGTTGATCATGAGCCTGCTGATCTCGCCCATGGTGGTGCCGGTTGTGATTGTCGGGGTTGGCGCCTATCTGTTTATGGCGCCGCTGGGGCTGACCAATAACTACTTCGGCCTGATTCTGGTGCATGCAGCACTGGGGGTGCCGTTTGTGGTGATTACCGTGTCGGCGACACTCAAGGGCTTTAACGTCAACCTGATGAAGGCCAGTGCCAATCTGGGGGCCGGGCCGCTGACCACTTTTCGCCGTGTGGTGATGCCGTTGATTGCGCCCGGGGTGATTTCTGGCGCGCTGTTTGCCTTTGCTACCTCGTTTGATGAGGTGGTGGTGACCCTGTTTCTGGCCGGACCGGAACAGGTCACCTTGCCGCGCCAGATGTTTGGCGGAATCAAGGAAAATATCAGCCCGGCGATTGCTGCCGCGGCCACGGTATTGATCCTGTTTTCGATTGCGCTACTGCTGACGCTGGAGTGGCTGCGTGGTCGTGCCGAGCGTATTCGTACGGCGCGGCACTAAATGCAACATGGCCGCTCGGAGAGGGCGGCCATGGAAGGAGAAGCAAATGGGGATGGCAAATACACTGCCTCAGCTCGGGTTGTCAGGGCCTCCGCCCGTACTCCAGTTAACTGGTTGAGGGTCCATGTGTGCGCATCCCGATAGAGCCAAGCCTGAAAAAGCGACAAGCAGTATCGTCATCGCAACGCGCAACTTGATCACAACAACTCCTTTCCTGCCTAACACCGCAAAGCGGCTTAGCGAGTATAGCCACGCGTGGCAGCGTGTCACTGTTTTTGTGACGGCTGCCACAGGCTGCCCCTTAGTGCTTGCCGGTACTGCCGAATCCGCCTTCACCGCGTGCCGAGTCACCGAATTCTGCGACGATGTTGAAGCTGGCCTGCACCACCGGCACGATGATCATTTGGGCGATGCGCTCCAGTGGTGCCAGGCGGAAAGCCGTATGGCCACGGTTCCATACCGAGACAAACAACTGGCCCTGGTAGTCGGAGTCGATCAGGCCGACCAGATTGCCAAGAACGATGCCGTGCTTGTGACCCAGGCCGGAGCGCGGCAGTATCATTGCGGCCAGGCTCGGGTCGGCAATATGGATGGCCATGCCGGTGGGGATCAGCTGGGTTTCGCCCGGTTGAATCAGGATGTCCTGATCGATAGCGGCCCTGAGATCCAACCCGGCTGAGCCGGGGGTGGCGTAAGCGGGCAGGTTTTCGTGCAGGCGCGGGTCCAGTATTTTGACGTCGATTAGGGATGGCATGGTGTTGTCCTTATGGTTTTGATGGCTGGCTCAGCATGGCGGCCAGATGTTGCACGATGGCACGGGCCACATCCGGTTTGCCCATGACCGGCAGCGGGTGCGCGCCGGCATCGTCCAGCAGGGTGACTTCATTATCGTCGGCACCCATGGCCTGTTGCGCCAGATTGGCAACCAAGAGCGGTAGTTTCTTGCGCTGGCGTTTGGCCTCGGCAAATGTCAAGAGGTGCTGGCTTTCGGCGGCGAAGCCCACGCAGAAGGGCGCCGCAGGCAGTGATGCGACCGTTGCCAGAATATCCGGATTTTCTTCCAGTTCCAGTGCCGGCGCGCCGTCGCCTTTCTTGATCTTGTGTTCGGCGCGGTTTTTGATGCGGTAGTCGGCTACCGCCGCAACCGCGATAAAGACATCGCTCTTTCCGGCATTTTGCAGCACCGCATCGTACATCTCACGCGCACTTTGCACATCGATACGGGTGAGTCCTGTTGGCGCAGGCATGCCGGTAGGGCCGGACACCAGTGTCACGTGTGCTCCTGCATCGCGGCAGGCGCGCGCCAGTGCATAGCCCATCTTGCCCGAGCTGATATTGGTGATGCCGCGCACGGTATCTATCGGCTCATAGGTCGGGCCGGCCGTGATCAGCACCTTGCGCCCCTGAAGCCGTTTCTCCTCGAACAGAGCCATGGCCTGCTCGAAAATCTCTGCCGCTTCCAGCATGCGTCCTGCTCCGATCTCGCCACAGGCCTGTGCGCCTGAAGCCGGCCCGAACACGTGGACCCCATCGGCCTTGAGGGTGGCGATATTGCGCTGGTTGGGGGCGTTTTCCCACATCTGGCGATTCATGGCCGGCGCCACCGCCAATGGGCAGGTGCGCGCAGCCGCCAGAGTGGACAGCAGGTTGTCACACGCGCCATGCGCCAGCTTGAACAGGGTGTCGGCACTGGCCGGCGCGATCAGGAACAGGTCGGCGCGGCGCGATAAATCGATATGCGCCATGCCGCCTGCCGGCCTTTCATCCCATAGATCGGTGTAGACCGCGTGGCCGGATAGTGCCTGGAAGGTCAGTGGTGTCACAAAGCGGGTTGCGGCTTCGGTCATCACCACTTCAATGTGGTGGCCGGCCTTGACGAACAGGCGGGTGAGTTCGGCGGCCTTGTAAGCGGCAACACCACCGGTGACGCCCAGCAGGATGCGTTTGGCTGTCATGGAGTTGATGAATTCAGGGAAGTAATGCCTCAAGTTTACCGGATTTCACGATGGCTGACGGCATGCGATGGCGAGTAGATGACATAGGCTTGGTCAGGCCTGCTACAAATAAACCATCTTGCCTTGATGGAGTGCGCTGATGTCGATTGCCCACTGGCCGGCCGATGAAAGACCACGGGAAAAATTGCTGTTGCGGGGTGCAGCCGTGCTGTCGGATGCAGAACTATTGGCCATCTTTTTGCGCACCGGCATGGTCGGCCTTTCTGCCGTCGAACTGGCTCGGCGCTTATTGCAGCATTTCGGTTCGATTTCTGCCCTGTTTGCCGCCAGCGAAAGCGAGTTTGTCTGTCACCCCGGTATGGGCTCGGCCAAGTATGCGCAGCTGATGGCGGTCAAGGAGTTGGCGCAGCGTGCCTTGGCCGAGACGCTCAGCCAGCGTGATGCGTTGACAAGCCCGGCAGAGGTCCGGGCTTATTTGCGTCTGGCAATAGGTTCACGCGACACCGAGGTGTTCATCGCCCTGTTTCTCAATGCGCAGCATCAGGTGATCGCGATGGAAGAGGTTTTTCGCGGCACGCTGACCGAAACCCGGGTCTATCCGCGTGAAATAGTGCGCCGCGCACTATTTCATAATGCGGCGGCGCTGATCGTGGCACACAACCACCCGTCGGGCAGGGCAGAGCCTTCCATGGCTGACCGGGCGCTGACTCAGACCCTCAAGTCGGCACTGGAACTGGTGGATGTGGTTTTGCTGGATCATTTTGTGGTGACCGGCGCGCAGGCATCGTCACTGGCTGAGGAGGGCGGTTTGGCTTGAGTTATGTCGCTGCCGGCCGTGTTTTATTGATGTCGATCATCAATAGCA
>NZ_JBOFOO010000103.1:0-1550 GCF_051659485.1 Craterilacuibacter sp.
GAAAGAGGCGATTCCACTGGCTTGCCGCCAGGCCGGTATCAGCCAGTCCGACATCAAGTGGATGGAGCTGAACGAAGCTTTTGCCGCGCAGGCACTGGCCGTGGCCCGCGATCTGGAGCTGGACATGAGCCTTGTCAACCCGAATGGCGGCGCGATCGCGCTGGGCCATCCGCTGGGCGCGACCGGCGCGATCCGTACCGCAACACTGGTACACGGCATGCGTAACCGTGGCGAAAAAGGCTACGGCATGGTGACCATGTGTATCGGTACCGGCATGGGCGCAGCAGGGATACTGGAAATCCTGTAACAGCGCTGTCTGGCCGCTATGGGCCAGATGGATAAAAAACAGCCCGTCAAGCATCGCTTGCCGGGCTGTTTTCATCAGGACGAATCGGGTCGGCGCAGGGTGCAGCGCTTAGTCGCTATTCGTGTCACCCAGCCAGTGGCGATAGATCGTCAGTGCCACCGCCAGCAGGGTAGGCCCGATAAATAGGCCAATCACCCCCCAAGCCAGCAGGCCGCCCATTACCCCCATGAAGATAATGAAGAGCGGCATCTGTGCACCCTGACTGATCAGCAAGGGGCGCAGGACATTGTCGACTGTATTGACCAGCAAGAAGCCCCACAGCAGCAAGAAGATGCCGTAACTATTGTCGCCGGTGTAAAACACCCAGCCGGCAGCCGGCAGCCATACCAATAGTGTGGGCAGTTGCGCGACGGCAAACACAAAGCACAAGAAGCCCAAGGCCAGTGCACCGGGGACGCCGGCGATCAAGAGGCCAATCACGCACAAGATGGTTTGCGCCAGCGCGGTGCCGACTACGCCATTGGATACGCCGCGCACAGTGCGGGCAATCACTTCAGCCAAACCGTCGGCCGGTGCGCCGCCCAGTTTGCGCAAAGTCAGGTTGGCGCCATCCCATAACTTGTCGCCATTGACGAGCAGCAGGCCGGAAATCAGGATCGCGAGAATGATTTCGAGCAGGCTGAAGCCGATGCTGGCCCCTTGCCCCAGTATCCATAAAGCGATTTTATTGGTTGTCGGGCGCAGTTTTTCAAGATAGCCGGGCAAGTCGCCCTGTACCGATAGCCACAGTGCACTGAGTTTGTGGCCGACCAGCGGGATAGTGTCCAGCCATGCCGGTGCACGGGGGACGGGGTACTGGCCCAGTGTCTCCAGCGTTTCGACATCAGGCAGGCTATGCGCCAGCTTGACCGCCATGGTGCTGATAGGCGCGGCGATGGCAAGCATCAATAAGGTGACGATCAATACCGCCGCGAGTTTATCGCGCCCGCCCATGCGCCTTGATAGCCAGTTGTAATGGGGCCAGACCGCAATCGAGATGATCGCCGCCCAAATCAGTGCGCCCAGAAAAGGCTGGACCACCTTGAGGCAGGCCGCCAGCAGCAAGAGAACCGCCGTGATGCGGATGGCAGCCATTACGTTGAAGCTTTGTTTGTCTTGAGGCATGTTTTTTCGTGGATAAGCAAGTGTTTAATAACAGCAGTCCGAGGCAAAAAACCGGACTAGCGTCCGGTTGTATCAGGCA
>NZ_JBOFOO010000104.1:0-3567 GCF_051659485.1 Craterilacuibacter sp.
CGCCTCCCGAGTCCCGAGTCCCGAGTCCCGAGTCCCGAGTCCCGAGTCCCGAGTCCCGAGTCCCGAGTCCCGAGTCCCGAGTCCCGAGTCCCGAGTCCCGAGTCCCGAGTCCCCATTCTTCAAGCCTTCACAATTCCAACTCCCAACTCCGAGCGCTTCTTATGCATACCCTGACCCTGATCCGCCCCGATGACTGGCATCTGCATGTACGCGATGGCGAGGGCCTCGCCGCCGTTCTGCCCGACACCTGCCGGCAGATGGGCCGCGCCATCATCATGCCCAACCTCAAGCCGCCGGTGACTACGGTAGAACTGGCTGCCAGCTACCGCGCGCGTATTCTGGCTGCGCGTCCGGCCGGCTCGAACTTCGAGCCCCTGATGACGCTGTATCTGACCGACAATACCTCGCCCGATGAAATCCGTAAGGCGCGGGCCTGCGGTTTCGTGCACGGGGTCAAGCTGTATCCGGCCGGAGCCACCACCAACTCGGATGCGGGCGTAAGCTCGCTTGAGAAGGCGATGCCGGCACTGGAGGCGATGGCCGAAGTCGGCCTGCCGCTGTTGGTGCATGGCGAAGTGACCGACCCTGCCATCGATATTTTCGATCGCGAAGCGGTATTTATCGATCAGGTACTGGCACCGCTGCTGGTGCGCTTGCCCGGGCTGAAGGTGGTCATGGAGCACATCACCACGCAGCAGGCGGCCGAATTTGTCGCCGGCGCGCCGGCCAATGTCGCCGCCACCATCACCGCCCACCACCTGCTGATGAACCGCAATGCACTGTTTGTCGGCGGTATTCGCCCGCACCACTATTGCCTGCCGGTACTGAAGCGCGAAACTCACCGCCTGGCGCTAGTGACGGCAGCGACTTCGGGCAGTGCCAAATTTTTCCTCGGCACCGATAGCGCGCCGCATGCGCGTCACGCCAAGGAAAGCGCTTGTGGCTGTGCCGGCATGTATACGGCCCATGCCGCGATCGAGCTGTACGCCGAAGCCTTTGAGGCGGCCGGTGCACTGGACAAACTGGAAGCCTTCGCCTCGCTCAACGGCCCGGCTTTCTACGGCCTGCCGGTGAATGGCGACAGCATCACTCTGGTGAAGGAAGACTGGGTCGTGCCCGCCCTGCTGGCCTATGGTGACGACACGCTGGTGCCGCTGCGCGCCGGTGAAACGATAGGCTGGAAGATGGCGTAATACCCGGGATCGGGGACTCGGGATCAGGGATCAGGTGGCACTTGACGTGGCTGCGGTTTTTTCACCACGCTGAAATCGGCTCCCGGCTCCCGGCTCCCGGCTCCCGGCTCCCGGCTCCCGGCTCCCGGCTCCCGGCTCCCGGCTCCCGGCTCCCGGCTCCCGGCTCCCGGCTCCCGCCCTTTCATTAATAAGTGTTAAACCCCGCCGCAGTGTCACCGCGCTGACTTATCATGCATGTCAACTATTCAGCTGACTGCACCCATGAAATCCATCGCTTCTTTGCTGGCCTTGTGCCTGCTGGCTGCCTGTTCCGGCGGCGATAAATCTTCTTCTGCGCGCAAGGGGCCACCACCAGTGGCGGTCACCACCACCCAATTGGCGCTACAGCCGCTGGCGGAAACGGTGCGTGCCTGGGCCGAGGTCGAGGCGACCGCATCGCCGGATGTGGCGGCCGAAGTCAGCGGACGGGTGTCGCGGGTGCTGGTCGATGCCGGCCAGACGGTGCAGGCCGGCCAGGCCTTGGCCGAAATCGAGCCGGGTAATCTGAATGATGCGCGTCTGGCCGCCGAGGCCGAGGCCGCGCGCTATCAGGCGCTATTGGCCGAGCAGCAAGCCACGGTCAGCCGTAATCAGGCGCTGGTGAAGCAGGGCTTTATTTCTGCTGCGGCGCTGGATGCCTCGCTGGCACAGCGCGATGCACTGCAAAAACAGTTGTCGGCTGCCAAGGCGCAGGCCAGCAGCAAGGGGCGCGATGCGGCACGCGCGGTGATACGCGCACCGCTTGCCGGCGTGATCGAGGCCCGCGCCGTCAGCGCCGGTGATTACGTCAATCCGGGCAAGGTCGTGTTCAGTCTGAATGCATCCGGCAGCCGCCGCGTGCGGCTGGCGCTGGGCGGGGCGGCAGGGGACAGGCTGGCGCGCGGCATGGCGGTCACGCTCACGAGTGGCGGGCATAGCGTAAAAACCATGGTGAGCGAGGTGCGTGCCGGGCTGGATCCTGCCAGCCGCGCACGTATCGCGTGGGCAGACCTGCCGGCCGATGCGCCATGGCGGGTAGGCGATGCGCTGGATGCCGATATCCAGTTGGCTAGCCGCGACGCGCTGGCGCTACCGGCGCAGGCGGTGGTGGCACGCCCGGGCGGGCAGGTGGTGTATCTGGTAGACGGCGGCAAGGCGGCCGAGCGCAAGGTCGTGACCGGCATGAATAGTGACGGCAAGCTTGAAATCGTCTCCGGCCTGAACGCCGGTGCCACCGTGGCTGTCGATGGTGCCGGCTTCCTCGCCGATGGCGCTGCCGTGCGTGATGCGGCGGCAACTGGCAAGCCGGCAGGCAAGGGAGCGGGCGCATGAGCTGGATCGCCTTGTTTATCCGCCGCCATGTGCTGAGTTTCGTACTGTCGGCCGTGATCGTGCTGTTCGGCGTGGTGGCTTACCAGAAGATAGGCGTCGATCGTTATCCGGATATCGAACAACCGGTATTGACGGTGACCACCTCGCTGGATGGTGCGACGCCGGCGGTGATGGACCAGAGTGTGACCCAGGTGATCGAGTCGGCACTCAATAGTGTGCCCGGTATTGATACGCTGGAGTCGACTTCCAGCCCGGGGCGCTCGCAGGTCAAGCTGACCTTCAATCTGGACAAGGACATCGACGTTGCCTTCAACGAGGTGCAGTCCAAACTGGAGCGTGCCCGGCGCCGCTTGCCGGATGAGGCCGACGCGCCGGTGGTGTCCAAGACCGATGCGGGTGCCAGCCCCATCATGTGGCTGACGCTGACCGGAGAGCGTACCGAGCGCGACCTGTACCAGTTCGCCAATAACGTCGTGCGCAAGCAGCTGGAGTCTATCGATGGCGTCGGCGAGGTGGCGGTGCGCGGGCGTGGCGAGCGGGTGATCCGTATCGAGCTGCAGCCACAGCAACTAGCGGCTTACAAGCTGTCGGCACAGGACGTGAAGGATGCACTCAAGCGCGAGCATCGTCAGGATGCCGGTGGTTATCTGGAAGCCGGTCCGAAAGAGTTTCTGGTCGATCTGGATCAGGAATTCCACTCGGTGTCGGCGCTTAAGGGCCTGGTGATAGGCTGGCGTGGCGAGGCACCGGTGAAGCTTGCCGACGTGGCGCAGGTGATAGACGGCGAGGGCGATGTGCGCAGCCTTGCGCGGCGCAACGGCGAGCCGGCGGTCACTATCGGCATCTCGCGTATTCCCAATACCAATACCGTGGCCATTGCCGATGAAGTGTTGCGCCGGCTGGATACGCAGATCCGTCCTACCCTGCCGCCGGGCCTGCAACTGGTCGTGACCTCGAATACCGCCAGCTTCATCAACGAGATGGTGGGCGCGCTCAAGGACCATCTGTTCGAGGGCACTTTGCT
>NZ_JBOFOO010000105.1:0-1215 GCF_051659485.1 Craterilacuibacter sp.
GGTACGGTGGCGGCACTGGCCGTCACCCCCAAGACCACACATGCACTATTGGCCGTAGAAGTTGACGGGCGTGCTGCACTACTGCTGGCCGACATTACTTTATTCCAAAGCGAGGCCGGCACCCTGATGCAGGGCGAGCATGCGCTGACGCTCTGTGCCGATGGCCTTGTCGTGTCGCCGGCGCTGCTGTTGCCGACGGGCGCGCACGACTGGCTCACTCCGCGCGCGGTTGCTTGTATCGCGGCGCTGCAGCTGGGGGTGGCCGAGGGCGCGCAGGCGATTACTGTCGCCCACCTGTCCGAGCGCGAGCAGTTCGGCCGCAAGCTGGGCAGCTTCCAGGCCGTGGCGCAGCGCATGGCCGACGGTTTTATCGCGCTGGAGGCACTGCGCTCGGTGCTGCTGCAACTTGTGTGGCGGCTGGACGCCGGTGTCGATACCGGCTCGGCGCTGGCGGTGGCCAAATACTGGGCATGCGAGGCGGGCAACCGCATCGCACATAGCGCGCAGCATCTGCATGGCGGCACCGGCTCGGACACCAGCTATCCGGTCCACCGTTTCTATCTGGCCGCCCGCGTGCTCGAGCTCGAACTGGGCGGCGCGGCGGCGCAGATCGAAGCACTGGCCGCAAGAGTCAGCGACAACACATTGTGGGGAGACGCAGCATGAGCGTACAGGGCATCCGTTTTGACGAAGTGAAGGTCGGCGACACACTGCCACCGCTGGAGATTCCGGTGACGGTCGAGCTGGTGGTAGCCGGCGCCATCGCGACCCGCGATTTCTTCCCCGGTCACCATGATCTGGCGGCCGCGCAGAAGCTGGGCTCGCAGCACATTTTCATGAACATTCTGACCACCAACGGTCTGGTCGAGCGCTATGTCGGTGCCTGGGCCGGCCCCGAGGCGCTGATAGCCAGCGTCAAGATCCGTCTGGGCGCGCCCAACTATCCGGGTGACAGCATGACCATGCAGGGCGAAGTCAGTGCCAAGGATGAGGCGGAACAGTCGCTGACGGTCGCCATGCGCGGCGTCAACAGCATGGGCGATCACGTCAGCGGCACAGTGAAGCTGCTGTTTGCACAAGGGGCGATGGCATGAACAGCTTATCCAGTCAGGTGGCCATTGTCGGCCTTGGCGCGACCGAATTTTCCAAGGATTCCGGACGCACCGAAATCCGTCTCGCCACCGAAGCGGTATTGGCCGCGCTGAACGACGCCGG
>NZ_JBOFOO010000106.1:0-3364 GCF_051659485.1 Craterilacuibacter sp.
GGCATTTGCCGCCCGCCTTGCCTATGCTGGGTAGATCCCGTCTGCTAGGGCGGGATTCTTCTTCAGGAGAACGCGATGTTGTACCGGATGTTTGTGACCGCAGGCTTGAGTGCCCTGCTGGGCGCTTGTGCTAGCCCGCAAGCGGAACCGGATCTCGAACCGGTGCCACCCAGGCCCGATCTGGCGATGATGGGGCCAGGCCCGGTGCTGGCCATCAGTGCGCCGCAGTATTGCCCGGCTGTGCCGCTACGCATGATCTATTACCCGTTTACCGATGCCGAACGTGTGAAGCTGGCTGCCCACGCCGATTGCCTGAAGCGCCATCCTGGGCAGCAGGCACTATTGCGCGTACGCGGCGGCGAGTCGCCCGCCCAGGTCCGCCGCCATCTGGATGCCATCGCGGTGGCGTTTGGCCAGGCGGGCGTGCCGGCCAGGCAGTGGCGTAGTGATAGCCGCTCGTCCTTGCCGGGCGGGCGTAGCGCAGTAGAAGTCGTGTATCCTGCCCTGACCCCCGATTGATCAGCCGGCCTTGTGCCGGCACTCGTTTTTGCCGGAGATGCCATGCTTGTGACCCGTATCACCCTATTGTCCTGTTCCTTGCTGCTAGGGGCATGCGCCAGCACGTCCGATCTGGAGCAAACCCGTGCCCAGCTTGATCAGGTCAACCGTCAGGCTACCGCACGCCTCTCCCAGATCGAGTCGCGCATCAGCAACGAGCGCCTGCTGGAAATGGTCAGCCGGGTGGACGGCATGCAGGCCGAGGTCGCCAAGCTGCGCGGCGACAACGAGATGCTGCAGTACAAGATTGGTGTACTGGAAAAGCGCCAGAATGATCTGTATGCCGATATCGACCAGCGTCTGGCCCGTTTCGAGGGCGGCAGTAGTACGGCCAGCCGTACCGATTCGGCCGGGACACCGGTGCAGGTGGACACGGTGCAGCAGGCTTTTGATCAGGCGCTGGCGCCGTTACGCAAGCGCGAATTTGCCCCGGCGGTTGTGGCGCTCAAGGCCTTTGCCGATAGCAACCCGAATGCACCACAGGCGCTGGAAGCGACCTACTGGCGCGGTGTCGCGCATACGGCCTTGCGCCAGTATGATGCGGCCATCGATATCCAGCGCCGCTTTGCCGATGAAAACCCCAAGCACCCCAAGGCGCCGGATGCGCTGCGTAATGTCGCCAATGCCCAGCGCGAACTGGACCAGCTCGATCAGGCCCGCCTGACGCTGAAAAAACTGATCAAGCTGTATCCGAACTCGGATGCGGCCGCCAAGGCCAAGCAGCAGCTGACGACGATGTGAGGCGCGGGACTCGGGATCGGGGAATAGGGAATAGGGATCAGGGAATGGGGAATGGGGAATGGGTTCCCGATTCCGAGTCCCTGTTCCCAGATCCCTGTTCCCTGTTTTATTCTTTCATGTCGAAATAATAAAGTGTTACGGCGCTGCGCGCCGATCAGGTAAAATTGCCTTCTTTCTCTCTCGCACGGGCATAAAGCACCATGATCGAAGTCGGCATCGTGATGGGTAGTAATAGTGATTGGGACGTGATGCAAAACGCAGCACGCGTACTCAAGGATTTCGGTATCGCATTCGAGACCCGCGTGGTTTCGGCCCACCGCACCCCTGATTTGCTGTTCAGCTATGCCGAACAGGCCGAAGCACGCGGCCTGAAGGCGATTATTGCCGGTGCAGGCGGCGCCGCCCATTTGCCGGGCATGCTGGCAGCCAAGACCCATGTGCCGGTGCTGGGTGTGCCGGTGCCATCCAAATATCTGCGCGGCGAGGATTCCTTGCTGTCCATCGTGCAAATGCCCAAGGGCATTCCGGTGGCGACTTTCGCCATCGGCGAGGCCGGTGCCGCCAATGCCGCGCTGTTTGCCGTGGCGCAGCTCGCCACCACCCGCCCCGATCTCGCCGATAAGCTCAAGGCCTTCCGCCTGAAGCAGGAACAGACTGTGCTGGGCATGAGCCTGCCGGAGCTCGAATAATGGCCGCCATTCTGCCGCCTGCGATGCTGGGCATTATCGGCGGCGGCCAGCTCGGGCGCATGTTTACCGTTGCCGCCAAGACCATGGGCTACCGCGTGACCGTGCTGGAGCCTGATCCTGCGGCGCCGGCGGCCGATTTTGCCGATGTGCACCTGTGCGCACCCTATGGCGACGCCGCTGCGCTGAAGACACTGGCCGAGACCTGTGCCGCCGTTACCACCGAGTTCGAGAATGTAGACGCCGGCGCGATGCGTGAACTGGCGAAACAGACCCGCGTGTCGCCGTCCGGCGACTGTGTCGCCATCGCGCAGGACCGCATCGCCGAAAAGGCATGGATCGCCAAGGCTGGTCTGCCGACCGCGCCCTATCTGGCGCTGGAAACCGCTGCCGATCTGGCTGCGGTGTCCGATGACGCGCTGGCGGTCTGCCTGCCGGGCATCCTCAAGACTGCGCGCCTGGGTTACGACGGCAAGGGCCAGATCAGGGTGAAGACGGTGGCGGATGCGCGCACCGCCTTGAGCGAACTCGGTGTCGCCTGTGTGCTGGAAAAGATGCTGGAGCTCAAGCTTGAGGTGTCCGCCATCGTGACCCGTACTTCTGCCAGCCAGATGACGGTGTTTCCGGTCGCGGAAAACCGCCACGTGAACGGTATCCTCGATGTGTCCATCGTGCCGGCGCGCATTGCCCCGGCGCTCGCCGCACAGGTGCAGGCGATGGCGCGGCGTCTGGCTGACGAACTCGATTACGTCGGCGTGCTGGCGGTCGAATTCTTCGTGCTGGCGGATGACACGCTGGTGCTTAACGAGATCGCACCGCGGCCGCACAACTCCGGGCATTACACGCTGACGGCCTGTGTCACCGACCAGTTCCAGCAGCAGGTACGCGCACTGTGCGGCCTGTTGCCGGGCTCGACCGAACTGCTGACCCCGGTGGTGATGGTCAATCTGCTGGGTGATGTATGGGGCGAGGATGGCAGCGAGCCCCGATGGAGCGTACTGGCCGAGGCGCCGAATGCGCAACTGCATCTTTACGGCAAGCAGGAGGCGCGCCGCGGGCGCAAAATGGGCCACTTCAATGTGATGGCCGACACGGCCGAGGCGGCGCTGGAGCAGGCCGAGGCGTTGAAAGACACTCTCTGATTTCACGGGCGAAGCCGCAAGGCTTCGCCTTTTTCATTTTCTGGGAAGACTCATGACCGGTATCACCACTACCAATCTCAAAAGCCTGAACAAGATCTACTCGGGCAAGGTGCGCGACCTGTACGCCATCGACGACAAGCGCATCCTGATGATCGCCACCGACCGTCTGTCGGCGTTCGACGTGATACTCGACGACCCGATCCCGGCCAAGGGCCAGATCCTGACTGCGATCTCCAA
>NZ_JBOFOO010000107.1:0-8331 GCF_051659485.1 Craterilacuibacter sp.
CTGCGTAGCTCGCTGACGCTGCGCCCGTTATTGCGCGCAATGCGGTACAGGGTGTCCCCCGCTTGTACGCGGTAATGGCCGGCCGGTATCGGCGGGTAGGCCGGTGTGCTGCTGCAGGCGCCTAGCGCCAGCAACAGGGCGCAGACTGCCAGCCGTAACCGTAGGAGTAAACATTGCATCAGCCGATTCTAACATTTCACGCACTTATCTGCCCTTACCAGCCGTTTTCCAGCACGATCTGTCCCGGTGTTTTCAGGCGCGACAGGCTGTAGCCGCGCTGGAGCAGGGTACGGAAGGTGTCTGCCACCATTTTCGGATTGCCGCAAATCATGAAGCGGCTGTGCTCGGGTGTCAGCGTCAGGCCGGCGGCGGCTTCCAGCCGTCCATCTTCTATCAGTGCCGGGATGCGTGCGTTCAGCATGCCATGCGGCGCATCGCGGGTGACGACCGGCACATAGCGCAGTTTATGGCCGTAGGCGGCCCACAACGGGTGCTGCCTCAAGGCGGCGATTTCGTCTGTATAGGCCAGATCACCGGCTTCGCGTACTGCATGTACCAGCACGATGTGCTCGAAACGCGCCCAGAGTTCAGGCTGCTGCAGGATGGACAAATAGGGTGCCAGACCGGTGCCGGTTGCTAGCAGCCACAGTTCGCACCCGTCCGGTAGGCGGTCGGCAGTAAAAAAGCCGTTGGGCTTCTGGTCGAGCAGTAGGGTATCGCCGACCTGTAGCTGTTTCAGGCGTGAGGTAAATTGACCATCCGGCACCAGAATGGAAAAGAACTCCAGATACTCATCCCAAGGCGCCGACACCATTGAATAGGCACGCCAGATCTTACCCGAGTCTTGTGCCAGCCCTAGCCGGGCAAACTGGCCCGGTGTAAAGCGGAAGTCTGCCGGGCGTGAAATGCGAAAACTGATCAGTTTCTCGCTCCAGCGACGGGTCCACAAAATGGTTTCTGCGCTGAAGTTCTCTGCGGTTGGCGCTTGCATAAGACAATACCTGAGTAATTTAATCGGATATTGCCATTGTCGGGGTGCAGGTGCAGGAAGGCAAGGGCAGGCGATGGCACGCCGTTGGTTTAAGGCGTGCACACCATACCCGCTCTGGCTTATGCCAGGGCCTGTGTCAGATCCGCCAGAATATCGTCGATGTCTTCGATGCCGATAGACAGGCGCAAGCCGCCTTCGCGCAGGCCTAGTGCCCGCTTCTGTTCGGGCGGCAAAGAGCCGTGTGACATGGTCCAGCTATGGTTGACCAGCGACTCGACCCCGCCTAGCGACTCGGCCAGTGCAAACAATTTCAGGCCGGTGGCGACACGGTTGGCGGCTTGGCGCGTGTCATCCTTTAAATAGATTGAAATAATGCCGCCAAAACGGCGCATCTGGCGGCAGGCCAGCGCGTGTTGCGGATGTTCGGGCAGGCCGGGAAAGAACACTTTCTCTACCGCCGGATGGGTAATTAGAAAAGCGGCGACTTTTTCGGCGTTGTCGCAGTGGCGCTCCATCCTGAGTGCCAGTGTCTTGATACCCCTAAGGACCAGAAAACAGTCCTGCGGGCCCGGCACATTGCCGGCCGAATTCTGGATAAAGCGTATTTTGGCGTACAAAGCCTCGTCGTTGACGGCAACCAGACCCAAGAGCACATCGGAGTGGCCACCCAGATACTTGGTGGCCGAATGCACGACGATATCGGCGCCCAGATCCAGCGGGTTTTGTAGGTAGGGGGTGGCAAAGGTGTTGTCTATGGCTACCGTAATGCCGTGGCGGTGAGCGATGGCCGATAGTGCGCTGATATCGACCAGATTCAATAGCGGGTTGGTGGGTGACTCCAGCCACAGCAGCTTGACTGCCGGATTGATCGCCGCTTCCAGATGGGCGGTGTCGGTCAGGTCGACGAAGCTGACTTTGATGCCCAGTGGCGCCATCACGCGGGAGAGTAAGCGCCAGGCACCGCCATAAAGATCGGCGACCGCAATGACCTCATCGCCCGGCGCCAAGCAGGCACGCAATACCCCGTCGATGGCGGCCATGCCGCTGGCAAAAGCCATGCCGTGACGGGCATTTTCCAGGCTGGCAAAGCAGTTTTCCAGTGCTGATCGTGTCGGTGTGCCGGAACGGGCGTAGGAAAACTCCATATCCGCACCTATGCTGTCGAAGGCGAATACCGAGGTCTGGTAAATAGGGGGCATTACCGCCCCTTGGTGCTGTTCGGCCTGATAGCCGGCGTGGATGGCGCGGGTGGAAAACTTCATGGTAAACCTCGGATTTTTAAGTCAAACATACGGATTTGAAGGGTGAGTGCAAGCAAACCGTATTGTAAATTTTAGCTACTGACTGGTTTTGTTCTATTGTGCAGTAACGGCCGATTCCAATGGCTTATTGTACAAACGCGCCTAAGTTCAATACTTTACACCCCCGCCGATTGGAGATAAGGTGCGCTCTTTCGATTTCGGTCCACATAAAGCGATGAAGCTTGAACGTGCATTTGACTTTCTGTATCACCAGCTAGAAACGCAGCCACGCCACGATTGCCTCAGTAGCCGTAAGGGCAAGCAGTGGATAACCCTTTCGACGCCTGAAGTTGTAGAAACCGTCAACCGCGTCAGCCATGGCTTTGTCAAATCCGGCATCGTGCGCGGTGATCGTGTTGCCATTGTGGCCGACAACTCGACCGAGTGGGTGCTGGTCGACCTCGCGCTGCAGCAGATAGGCGCCATCAGTGTACCGCTGTATCCGACCATTACCGTCGAAGATGCGCAATACATCCTGATGCACGCCGGCGTTAAAATGGCTTTTGTCGGTTCGGCTGCCCTGCAGCGCAAGGTGCATGACGCACTGGGCAGGCTGAGCTGCCCCATCTATGGCCTGAACGATATCGAAGGTGTGCCTTCGTGGCGCGAAATTGAAGCCTTGGGTCGCGACGGTGACGATATCATGCTCGCCGCTCTGCGTGACAGCATAGGTGCCGACGAAGTATTCACCCTCATTTATACCTCGGGCACCACCGGGCGCTCCAAAGGCGTGATGTTGTCGCACCGCAACGTGGTTAGCACCGCCACGGCAACTGCCGAACATACCGGCTTGCCCGAAGGCAAGCTGCGCGCACTGTCCTTCCTGCCGCTGTCGCACATCTTCGAGCGCACCGGTGTTTACTACTATATGTCGTCCGGTACCGGTATCTATTTCGCCGGTGTCGAGCAGTTGTCCAATGCGCTGCAGGAAGTCCATCCGCACACCTTCAGTGCCGTGCCGCGCGTGCTGGAAAAGTTGTACGAAAAACTGGCGGGCAAAGCTTCCGAGCTTTCCGGCAACAAGAAAAAGCTGTATCTGTGGGCGCTGGACATGGCCGAGAACTTCGACCCGAATGCGCGCATGAGCTTGTGGCAGAAGACGCAGTTTGCGCTGGCCGACAAGCTGATCTTCAGCAAGTGGCGTGCGGCACTGGGGGGCGAGCTGAAGTGGATCAACGTAGGCTCCGCCGCCTTGCAACCGCGCCTGGCGCGCCTGATGTGGGCTTGCGGCATCATGGTGGCCGAAGGCTACGGCATGACCGAATGCTCGCCGGTGATCTCTGCCAATCAGTTTGATGCCGCCAAGGTTCGCATCGGCTCGGTCGGCATACCCTTGCCGCATGTCGAAGTGAAGATTGCCGAAGATGGCGAGATCCTGGTGCGTGGCCCCAATGTGATGGTGGGCTATTACAAGGATGCCGAGCAGACTGCCGAAACCATTATCGACGGCTGGCTGCACACCGGCGATATCGGCACCATGGTCGATGGCGTGCTGACCATTACCGACCGCAAGAAGGAAATGTTCAAGACTTCCAACGGCAAATACATTGCGCCGCAGGTGATCGAGAACAAGCTCAAGGAATCCGCCTTCATCGATCAGGTGATGGTGGTCGGTGACGGGCAGAAATTTGCCGGTGCACTGATTGTGCCGCTATTCGACAAGCTCAAGGAGTGGTGTACCCAGCAGGGTATCGCCTACACCAGTGATGCCGAAATGACGCACAATCCCAAGGTACAGGCGCTGATAGACCGCGAGGTCAAACGCTTCAACCGCTACTTTGGCAACTGGGAGCATGTGAAGAAATTCGCGCTGCTGGAAAAAGCCTGGTGTGTGGATAAGGGCGAGCTGGCTCCGACGCTGAAACTGCGCCGCAAGGTGATCGCACAGCACTGCCGTGATCTGATCGACAGTCTGTACGCACATCATCCGGCCTGATTCTCTGGCCCATAAAAAATCCCCGCATCGTTGCGGGGATTTTTTTGCGGGTCATTTCCGGTTTACTTCACGCAGTCCACACACAACACCCGTTTCCCGTCCCTTTCGATCGCGATCAGGCCGTGTACATCGGTCTCGAAGCCCGGTAGTTCGCGGTTGAATTCCTGTACGAATTGCAGATAGCCGACGATGGTACGGTTGAAGCGCTCACCCGGGATCAGTAGCGGAATACCCGGCGGGTAAGGGGTGAGCAGTACGGCGGTGACGCGGCCTTCCAGTTCGTCTACCGGCACGCGCTCTATTTCGCGGTGTGCGGTCTTGGCGAAAGCATCGGCCGGGCGCATCGCCGCTTCCATCTCCGACAGATAAATGTCGGTAGTCAGGCGCGCGATATTGTGGCGTGCGTAGAGCTCGTGGATCTTCTGGCATAAATCGCGCAGCCCCACGCGCTCGTACTGCGGATAGCGTGCGACGAACTCGGGCATGATGCGCCACATCGGCTGGTTCTTGTCGTAGTCGTCCTTGAACTGCTGCAGCAGCGAAATCAGCGTGTTCCAGCGGCCCTTGGTGATGCCGATGGTGAACATGATGAAGAAGCTGTAGAGGCCGGTCTTCTCGACCACAACACCATGCTCGGTCAAATACTTGGTGACGATGGCGGCCGGAATGCCCATTTCGTCCGGGCTGCCGTCTACATCCAAGCCCGGGGTCAGGATGGTGGCCTTGATCGGATCGAGCAGGTTGAAACCTTCCTCGATGCCGGTAAAGCCGTGCCAGCGGTCTTCCGGCTTGAGCTGCCATTCGGCCGGATCGCAGATGCCGTCGTCGGACAGTGCCTGCGGCCCCCATACCTTGAACCACCAGTCATGACCGTATTCTTCGTCTACCTTGCGCATGGCGCGGCGGAAGTCCAGTGCCTCGACCAGCGATTCTTCGACCAGCGCCTTGCCGCCCGGCTGTTCCATCATCGCCGCCGCGACATCGCAGCTGGCGATAATCGCGTACTGCGGGCTGGTCGAGGTGTGCATCAGATAGGCCTCGTTGAACAAGGACACATCCAGCTTCCGGTTTAGCGGGTCCTGCACCAGAATTTGCGAGGCTTGCGAGATGCCGGCCAGCAGCTTGTGGGTGGACTGGGTGGAAAAGATCATCGATTCCTTGCAGCGCGGCCGGTCGTCACCGATGGCGTGGAAGTCGCCGTAGAAATCGTGGAAGCTGGCGTGCGGCAGCCAGGCTTCATCGAAGTGCAGGGTATCGACCTCACCATCGAGCAGGCCCTTGATCTCCTCGACGTTGTACAAAATGCCGTCGTAGGTGGACTGGGTAATGGTCAGGATGCGCGGCTTGGCATCCGGGTTTTTCTCCAGCGCGGCACGGGCAAACGGATTGGCCAGAATCTTTTTCCTGATGTTCTCCAGCGAGAACTCGGATTTCGGGATCGGGCCGATGATGCCGTAGTGGTTGCGCGTCGGCATCAGGAACACCGGAATGGCGCCGGTCATAATGATGGCGTGCAGATTGGACTTATGGCAGTTGCGGTCGACCAGTACGATATCGCCGGCGGCAACGGTGCTGTGCCAGACGATCTTGTTGCTGGTCGAAGTGCCGTTGGTGACGAAGAACAGATGGTCGGCGCTGAAGATGCGTGCGGCGTTGCGCTCGGAAGCGGCCACCGGGCCGGTGTGGTCCAAGAGCTGGCCCAGTTCGTCCACCGCATTGCACACGTCGGCACGCAGCATGTTCTCGCCGAAGAACTGGTGGAACATCTGGCCGACCGGGCTTTTCAGGAAGGCGACGCCGCCGGAGTGACCCGGGCAGTGCCACGAGTAGGAGCCGTCGTTGGCGTAGTCGACCAGCGCGCGGAAAAACGGCGGTGCCAGGCTGTCGAGATAGGACTTGGTTTCACGGATGATATGGCGGGCGACGAAGTCCGGCGTGTCCTCGTGCATGTGGATGAAGCCGTGCAGCTCGCGCAGGATATCGTTCGGGATATGGCGTGCGGTGCGGGTCTCGCCATACAGATAGACCGGGATGTCCGGGTTGCGGCGGCGCAGTTCGGCAATAAAGCCGTACAGCTTGCCCAGTGCCGTGTCGGTGCTGTCCTGGGTATGGAATTCTTCATCGTCGATAGACAGGATGAAGCCGGCCGCGCGGCTTTGCTGCTGGGCAAATGCGGTCAGGTCGCCATAGCTGGTGTAGCCGACCACTTCGATGCCCTGGCCTTCAATGGCGGAGGCCAGTTCGCGGATACCGGAACCGCTGGTGTTTTCAGTGCGGAAATCTTCGTCGATGATGACGATGGGAAAACGAAAACGCATGCCTGAGTCCTTGTCGATAAACTCGGACATCGGTGGCATCGTCAAAGGACGCGTACGCGAGATGGGGTCGTGCCCTGTCACGGGACAGGGTCGGGGCCGGGCACCTGTAACGCCTTGCGGCCTTTGGCATGGCCAAAGATGTCACTCGGTGCGCGTTGGGGCGCAGTTACTGGTCGTACGGACTGGTTACCGCCGCCCGGGAAGGCTGGCCTTGAGGCGCGATTCACATCAAATTCCGGCGCCAAAGCGCCGGGTCATTTGGGTGCTTTGCACCGCGGTCCGCACTGGATGGAAGCCATCCTCACGTCTGCCGGCTTAGGGCAGGCTATCAAGCCCACCTTCGAATACCCTGTTCGGCGCGCATTATAACTATTTGGTATTTGTTGTAAAGGGTGAATAGTTCAAAAGCGTGAACAGGGAATGGAATCCCTGTTCCCTGTTCCCTGTTCCCTGTTCCCTATTCCCTATTCCCTATTCCCTATTCCCTATTCCCTATTCCCGAATCTCGCCGCCGTTGCCGGTACAACTGCCCGGCTTTCAGCAGCAGGGCGCCGCTGCCGGTTACCAGCAACAGCAAGACCGGTGCCGCGACCAGCCAGGGGAAGAAGGCAATGGCGAGTGCCAGCAGCATGAGGGTGCAGCCTATGGTCAGCAGGGCCGAGGCTTCGCTGCGTTCGACTTCCCGTGTGCCGCGTACCACCGCACCGATGGCATCGCCGATGCGGGCCGCCTGGCGTGCTGCGGCGCGGGCAGTGGCGCGGGCGCGGGCGGCATTGGCGTCGGGGCTGAGCAAGGGTGCATGCTCGGCGGCGCGCGGGCGGGACAGCGCAGGGCGACGGCGCTGGCCTTGCAGTATGACCTCGGTCGAGTTGTCCAGATCACGGTAAAAGCGTGCGGCCAGCTCGCTTGCCAGCCTGTCGTCTTCGATGGACACATCCAGCTCGCGATTGGCCAGCCAGCTGGATACATTGAGGTTGGACGAGCCGATGCGCGCCCAGCGTCCGTCGGCGACCGCGGTCTTGGCATGGATCATCGGACCGTTCCATTCGAATACGCGTACACCGGCCTCCAGCAAGGGGCGGTACTGGGTACGCGACACGGTGGCTATCCAGCCGATATCGCTGGAGCGCGGCACCAGCAGGCGTACATCGACGCCGTCGCGTGCGGCATTTTTCAGCGCGGTCAGATAGGTACCGGTACCCATGAAGTAGGCATCGGTGATCCATAGGGTGTGCCGGGCAAAAGCGGCGATCATCAGGTCGAGGCGCATCATGTTGGCGCTGCTGGGCGTGGTCGCGATCAGGCGTGCGGCGATGCCGGGGTTATGCCCGGCAGCGGCCGGCGGCGGGGCAAGGTTGAGCGGTGTGCCGCAACTGGCCCAGCTGTCGGCAAATGCCGCGACGGCTTCGGCGAGCACCGGCCCGGACAGGGAGACGCCGGTGTCGCGCCACGGCGCGATGCCGGCACCGGGGGCGCCCTCCCAGCGGCTGCTGGCACACAGACCGGCAATAAACACTTCGTGCTGGTCGATGATGATTTGTTTGCGATGATTGCGTCCCAGCAAGGCCAGCCCTGCGGCGAGACTCGGCGGGTTGTAATGGCGGATTTCGGCACCCGCAGCCAAGAGCGGCTTGAAAAAGCCGGAAAGGATTTCCCGCCAGCAGCCAAACCAGTCGACCAGCAGCAAGACGCGCACGCCGGCACGGGCACGCTCGGCCAGAAGGGCGCACAGCGCCTGACCAACGCTGTCATTGGCGAAGATGTACATCTCGATCAGGATGCTGT
>NZ_JBOFOO010000108.1:0-2376 GCF_051659485.1 Craterilacuibacter sp.
TTCAGAACGCTATCAGCTGCCGCGTTTCCGCGAGGTCAGCAAGATGGCAGAAGTCGCCGTCAAAATGCTGCGTCGTGCACTGGATGCCTTTGCCCGGCTGGATGCGACGGCAGCACTTGAGCTGGCTGAGGAAGACCGCGGGCTGGATGAAGACTTTAGCGCCGAGCTGCGCCAGCTGATGACCTTTATGATGGAAGACCCGCGTACGATCAGCATGTCGATAGATACGCTGTTTATTGCCAAGGCAATAGAGCGTATTGGTGATCACTCGAAAAATATTTCCGAATATGTGGTTTATCTGGTCAAGGGTAAGGATATCCGCCATACCTCTATCGAAGAGATTAAGCGCGAGATCGGGTTGAGCGCCGGCTAGGCGGCAAAAAATAGAAAAAAGCGGTAACATTAGTTACCGCTTTTTTTATTTCCATTTTCCCGGGAAAATGTTTTGACCCTGCAACGTGCCGACTTTCCATATGGCGTACTGGCTGCTGCCGACCTGGGGTCGAACAGCTTCCGCCTGCAAATTTCCCGTATTGCCGATCGCCAGCTATTCACTCTGGATTCTATGAAAGAAACCGTCCGTCTGGGCGGCGGCCTTGGGCCGGATAAAGTACTGGATGATGCCGCCTGCGGCCGGGCGCTGGCATGTCTTGCGCGTTTTGGCGAACGCCTACGCGGTTTTGAGCCGGGGCAGGTGCGCGTCGTCGGTACCAATGCCCTGCGTATTGCGCGCAATGCACCCGAATTCATGCGTGAAGCGCAGACCTTGCTAGGTTTTCCCATTGAGATCATTGCGGGTCGCGAGGAAGCGCGCTTGATCTACCTTGGTGCTGCCCATGCACTGCCCAATACCCATGAGTCCCGTTTGGTGGTCGATATTGGTGGCGGCTCGACCGAGTTTATTGTTGGCAGTCAGTTCAGTGCCCATCTCACCGAGAGTCTGCCGCTGGGCTGTGTCAGTTATACCATGCGCTATTTTGCTGACGGCAAAATCACCCGCCATGCCATGCATATCGCCACATTGGCTGCCCGCAATGAAATCCAGCGTATTACGCATATCTACACCAAAGACCAGTGGCAGCTAGCAGTTGGCACTTCGGGCTCTGCGCGTTCTTTGCGCGATATGCTGGCGCTCAATGATGGGTCTTCAGGCAAGATTACCCGGGCGGGTCTGCTTCGGTTGAGGGATGCATTTGTCGAAGCCGGGCATATTGAGCGGCTGCTTATGAGCGGACTCAAACCCGATCGTGCTCAGGTAATGCCAGGAGGCTTGGCGATCATGCTGGCCATTTTTGAAGAGCTGGATATTGATGTCATGAGTGTGGGGGAGGGGGCTTTGCGCGACGGGGTGCTATATGACCTGATGGGGCGGCAGCGCGATCATGACCAGCGCGAGTTGACCGTCACCGCCTTTGCCCAGCGTTATCATGTCGATGAGCCGCAGGCGGCACGGGTGCGGGTGCTTGCCGAGCGGTTTTATCGTCAGCTCTCTGGTGAGGATCGCAATGTGGATACGCTCAGGCAGTTATTGTGGGCTGCACGTCTTCACGAGATTGGCGTGAGTATTGCTCATATCGCCTATCACAAGCATACGGCCTATATCTTGCAGAACGCGGATATGCCGGGTTTTTCACGTCAGGAACAAAACAATCTGGCTACGCTGGTGCTGGGGCAGCGCGGCGATATGGGTAAGATGAAGGTGCTACTGCTTAGTGTAGATCGTTGTTACGCCATTCTGGCTTTGCGTCTGGCAGTGTTGTTTTGCCGTAGCCGTACTGCACTGCTCACTCCGGAAAATATGGATTTAAAACCCTTGGCGCGCGGCTTCTGCTTGAGTCTTGATGGAGCATGGCTGGATGCCTGTCCACTCACGATCAGTGCTTTTGAGCAGGATGTCGAGCAGTGGCGCAAGATAGGCTTTCAGTTGAATCTGGTGCGTCTATAGTATGCGCGACACTGCACTTAAGGAAAAATTGCCGACTTTGGGTGAAGCGCCGGGTTCTTTGTAGTGGTCAAGTATTTATTATGCAACTCACGCTGATTGCCGGCATCTCTGGCATGAACTTTGACTACATGCCAGAGTTGCACTGGCGCTGGGGTTACTTCATGGTTTTGGCTTGTATGGCTATGATAGCCCTTGATGATGCTATCGTTTTCTGGCGGCGACGCTGGATTTGAGATCAAGGTTTGAGTTATCGGGTCATTCTGTTTGATTTTTTACTAATGAAACATGTTGCATTTTTTATTGAAAATCAGTGGCTTGCTGTTTTTAGGGCGTGTTGGGATGTTTTACCTGAGGTTTAAGGTGTTGACGCCTCTGTCGGTAGTGCGTATATTTCGCCTCCTCAGCTGACGCCGCAAACGAAACAAGCGGAT
>NZ_JBOFOO010000109.1:0-1021 GCF_051659485.1 Craterilacuibacter sp.
GGCCGCGCCGTGGCGGTACGCACCAGCGAGCATCGCTACCGCGCCGATGCTATCGTCTGCGCACTGGGCAGCTATGCCACCGGTTTTCTGCGACCGCTGTTGCGTCCGCTCGGGCTGGAGTTACTGGTCTATCCGGTCAAGGGCTACTCCCTTACCCTGCCGATGATCAATGCAGAAGGCTCGCCGCGCAGTACCGTACTCGATGAAACCTACAAGGTGGCCATCACCCGCTTTAACCAGCGGATCCGAGTAGGCGGCATGGCGGAGCTGTCTGGCTACAACCTTACCCTTAACCCAAGGCGCCATGATACCTTGGCCATGGTGGTCGGAGATCTTTTCCCCGATGGCGGGGATATCAGCCAAGCTCAGTTCTGGACCGGCCTGCGCCCCATGACGCCAGATGGCACCCCGCTGGTCGGGCCCAGCCCCATTCCCGGTCTCTGGCTCAATACGGGCCATGGCACCCTGGGTTGGACCATGGCTGCGGGCTCGGGCCAGCTGCTATGCGATTTGATCAGCGGCAGCGCGCCCGCCATCAGCGACGAGGGATTGACCCTGGCCCGTTACGGCTAAGCGCTGATCCGGTGGGTATATCACCTGCTTTAGTGACCGGCCACCGCCATACGCGGTGGCTTTTTCGTCTGATGTTGACCTTTGCCCTACCCACCTATCGCAGCAGTCCTGCCGATTAATACAGCAAACGACAGCACATATTGCGCAATTCGACTTGCGCCAGCCGTCACAATCCGTAATGTGGATAGACACATTTTTCGCAGCGCATATTTCAAAAATGGCCGCTAACCCCTTTAAACAGGCATCGCCAGACAAGGGATTACCGGTATCCGCGCGCATTTCTTTAGCTGCAATCCAGGGTAGGACATATGAAAAAAGTAGGTTTGGTCGGTTGGCGTGGCATGGTGGGATCGGTGCTGATGAGCCGGATGCAACAAGAGCAGGATTTTGCCCATATTCAACCCACATTCTTCACCACCTCCCAGGTCGGTGAGGTTGCCCCAAACCT
>NZ_JBOFOO010000110.1:0-6376 GCF_051659485.1 Craterilacuibacter sp.
ACAGTTACGATCGGTCTTTGGCATTTCAGTCTACAGAATCGGCATTGCGTGCCGCCGAGGCCACGATTGCCAACAGCGCCAATCTTGCTTCTCTCGCCGGTGAGAGCTGTATGTCCACGACCCTGTGCGATGTCATCCCGGCCGACAATGCTGCAGGATGGACAAGTGTTGATGCTGCATTCCAGATGAACAAGGATTTACTGCCTGGAAACGCGCAGTATTTTATCCAGCTCATGAGTGAAGGCGCGCCGTCAGAATTGCCGGAGCAATCAGGTAGCGCGGCGCTCAGTCAATATGGCGCTGGCAGCGCTCCCGTGGCGCGTTCTTTCCGCATTACCGCGCGCAGTCATGCACCAGGGGCGGGGGATGGACGTGCGTTGGTCTATTTGCAAACTATCGTCAGGGTCGAACGATGACACAGCGTGCAGCAAGGAAAAAATACAGAGTGGGGCTGCGCTATCGCGCCGTTGCGCTGGCGGCGGTCGCTTTGTTTGGCTCGGGCCTTGCTGGGCCGTCGGTCTCGGCGCCGGTCGAGATTGCCGACTCGCCGCTTTATGTGGGCGGCTTTGTCCCCTGTAATCTGGCGCTGGTGCCTTCGGTCGAGTATCCGACCATTATCAGCCGGGCCAACTTGAATGCCTATTCTTCATCCGCCACTTATGCCGGCTACTTTGATTCTGATAAGTGCTACGAATACGAGACAGGAACCAAGCCTGAAGACGAGCATTTCAAGCCGGTAGGCTGGGCATCGAATCGAACCTGCAGCAACAAGTGGAGTGGGCATTTTCTGAATTGGGCGGCGACCCAGACCATAGATCCATTTCGTTCTGCACTGACTGGCGGTTACCGCGTCAAGGATATAGCAAGTGAGACCTGGCTGGAAAAAGCGCGTCATGATCGGCAGAGTGATTACGCTGATTCCACTTCAAACGCGGCAGGTGTTACGCCTTATGGCTGGCCCGGCATCAAGATTCGAATCCAGGGTCTGGGTTCAAAAATGCGGTTTACTGGAAGTGGAGATTTGGGTCTACCAAGTAACGCGGCTTACTCGGCTCATTCAAACACGGATGCTGCAAATATTTATGAAGTCTATGTGCGCGTTAAAGTGTGCGTCCCCGGTTTGCTGGAGAAAAACTGCAAACAATATGGCAGCAACTGGAAACCAGAAGGTTTGATTCAGCAATACGCCGGGCAGTTGCGCTACAGTATTTTTGGCTATCTGAATGATCACACCACAAGCCGTGACGGCGGCGTGATGCGCGCAAAAAACAAGTTTGTCGGGAATGAAAGGCTGGATCCACTTAGCCAGGCATGGACAGATAATACCGCCAAAGAATGGAACCCAGTAACCGGAGTTTTAGAGCGAAATCCGGATGGGTCTGATGCGAGCGCGACGCCCGGAGGTATTCAGGATAGTGGAGTGATTAACTACCTGAATAAATTCGGTCAGATGACTACTAAGCAACATAAGTCAATTGATCCGGTAAGCGAGCTTTATTACACGGCACTACGCTACTTCAAGAATCAAGGCAATGTTTCCGCCTATTCAGCACTTTCAGGTAACAATCAAGAAAAATACACGCTTGCCGACGGTTTTCCGGTCATTACGGCTTGGGACGACCCTGTGCAATACTGGTGTCAGAGCAATGTGGTGCTGGGCATTGGAGACGTCAATAGTCATAGAGATAAAAACTTGCCGGGCAATACCTTCACGACTGACGAGCCCGTCGTTCCTGCCGAGGTGCGTGACGACGAGTCCGTCAATGTGCTGACCGCCACCCAGAAAATTGCCCAGCTCGAAGGCGTGACGATTAATACTCCATTTACCGGCCGTGAAAATTCCGCTTATATCGCGGGCCTGGCATATGACGCACACACGGTAGACATGCGCCCGGAGCTGGGGGTGACTGACGCCGCAGTGCTCAAACGTATCAAGGGCAAGCAGACGTTGTCCACCTATTGGGTGGATGTGAGAGAAGGAGGAAAATTAGCAGGGGCCAGCAGCAATCAATACTGGCTGGCCGCCAAGTATGGTGGTTTTAAAGTGCCGGCGGATTTTTCACCGTATACCGTGACGGCCCCAATTGCAGACAGCTTGTGGCACACGTCCGGCGAATTTCTTGCGACTAACTACAAGCGCGCGGACAACTTTTTTGTTGCCAGTGACGCCACTAAAATGATTGACAGCTTGACCAAGGCATTTTCCCGTATTGCGGCCGAGCGTACCAGTTCGTCTGCTGCATTGACTGCCTCCGGTAACCAGATGGTGGATGGGGTTTCCATCTTTCAGACCAGTTTTTCCAGCAGCAATTGGGCCGGCGAGTTAACTGCCTATGAGCTTGATACCGTTACCCTGAAGCCCAAGGCGACGCCCTTGTGGACTGCGGCTGCGAAAGTGCCTGCACCTGATGCGCGCAAAATTTACGTTGAAAAAAATGTGGTGCTGGCTGAATTTAAATCCAATGTCAGCGGGCTTGATCAATCCCTGATTGACTATCTGCGTGGGGATCGCAGCCAGGAGCAGCCTGCCGGCAACTATCGAGCCCGGGGTGGTGTGCTTGGCGATATGGTGAATTCGACGCCGCTATATGTCGGCAAGCCCAATCCAGCGCTGTACCGGGGCGATACCGGCTATGCCAGCTTTGTTAGCGGGCAAAACAGCCGGACGCCGGTGGTTTATGTCGGTGGTAACGACGGAATGTTGCACGGATTTAACGCGCAGACCGGTGTGGAAACCTTTGCCTTTGTCCCTGCCGCGGTGTTGTCGTCTCTGGCCGACTATGCCAAACCTGAATACACGCACCGCTATTTTGTCGACGGCGAACTGACCGTGGCCGATGCTTATATCAATAAGGCATGGAAGACGGTACTGGTCGGCAGCCTGGGCCGTGGTGGACGTGCCGTTTTTGCGCTGGATGTGACGGATCCTGCCAATGTCAAATTGCTGTGGCAGAAAGATCAGAATGCGATCGCTGAACTCGGGCAGGTCATCGGAAAACCGATGATTGCACGCATGGGGAGTGAGGACTGGCGTGTGGTGCTGGGTAATGGCCTCAATGGCAGCAGTGATCAGGCAAGGTTGTTGATGCTGAATCTGGAAAACGGTACTGATACCGTCGTCAGCAGCGGGGTGAGTGGTGGTAATGGCCTGTCGGCAGTTGATGCCTGGGATACCAACGGTGATGGCGATCACGATACGGCCTACGGTGGAGATCAGGCGGGCAATATATGGGCATTTACGGGGCTGGATAAGAACAACCCGCAGAAGCGCCTGCTGTTTACCGCAAAAGATGCTGCAGGCAATGCCCAGCCTGTCAGCGCAGCGCCCATTTCTGCGGTGGATCCCAAAACGCGCAAGCGCTGGGTATTCTTTGGAACCGGGCGGTTCCTAGGCAGCGCCGACCTGGCTTCGAAAAGCGTACAGAGCTGGTATGGCATCATCGATGACGGGAATGCAGTCAGCGGCCGCAGCCAGCTTGTCGAACGCAAGATCAAGAGTGATAACCTGGTTGCTGGCCGGATGGTGAGGGTGCTTGAGTCGGCTATCGAAAATGATATGACGGGTAAAATGGGCTGGTTTATGGATCTAAAGGGTTCGGGCAGTCTCCTCGAGGGAGAACGGATGGTGGTGCCCAGCCAGCTTCGCGGCAGCAGCCTGGTGGGGACCACGCGTATTCCCGACTCCAGCGATCCGTGCCTGCCCGAGGGGAGAGGCTACATCATGGCGATCAATCCGTTTACCGGTGCGCGCTTGGGAAGCGGATTTTTCGATGTGAATGGTGACGGCAAGATCGACAAGGATGACAAGGTGGGGAGCGATGATGTGAGCGGGCTTGGTTTCGACAGCAGCCCGAGCGCGCCTATTTTTATCGGAAATAGAATGCTGTCCAGTCTGGAAAATGCCAGCATTGGGCAGGCCACCACAGGAGGCGGATCGGGGCTTATCCAGCGCCTTTCCTGGCGTGAAATAGTAGGAGACTAAAATGTCCTTGTTGTCCGCCGCCCGCCGGTGGCGAGGCTTTACCCTGATCGAGCTGATGATCACGGTAGCCATCATCGGTATTATCGCTGCGATTGCGTATCCGTCGTATCAGCAATATGTCATGCGTAGCCATAGGGAAAAGGCCAAAGCCTGTCTCTCGGAATATGCCCAATTTATGGAGCGCTATTACACGACCAATTTGACTTATACCGGCGCGGTGCCAACTGCCGCTTGTTCCACCGAGAGTGGAATGAGCAGTCGTTATACATTTAGTGCCTCTATCCCTACGGCCCGAACTTATACCGTTTCAGCCCAGCCCAAAGGCGTGCAGCTGACGGGTGATAGCCAATGCGGAACCTTATCGCTAGATCAATTGGGAGGGAAGACGGCCTCGGGTAGCGGAGGCTCGGTGTGCTGGTAAATTCAGGGCATTCCTTGGTCATGGCAGGTGCCGTTTGCGAAACACGCTGCCGTGATGCTTATGGTGGCGGTGTGGCACAGTCGGTGCGGGGCGAAGTGACTTCCAGCGTGCGTTCGGTGCCTTGTGCATCCAGCCAGCGCACGGCAATGGTGGCCATATCCGCGTCTGTCGTTACACGGCAAAGGTAGGCCGCCGGCGCGACGCTGCTGCCGCTTGGCTGCGGGGTAAAGTCACTGCTGGCACATAAGCTTGGTGCGCAGGCCTTGCGCTGTTCGAGCGCACTTTGCGCCAGATTAGTCGCGCCGGCGTAGTCGCCGGCATTTTGTGTGTCCAGCATCAGGGTGTGCTGGACACGTACTAATGCAAACACGCCCAGCGTCAGCACCAGCAGGCTGACGAGCACGCCGATCAGCGAGAATCCGCGGGCCCTTTTCAATTGTCCGTACCGCTGTCGATCCAGCTGCCTGCCACCGGCTGATACTTGCCTCCTGCTCCGCTGCCCGGCGGCTCCGAGGTGCCCGGCCCGCCCGGCTTGAACGAATCGGGCAGATTGGTCAGGTCTATCGTGGTGCTATTGCCCCAGTTGTTGTCACCCGTCGGTCCCTGATTGGCCACGGTGACGTAGCCCTTGATTATGGTGCGGCCGCCGCTATTCAGGGTATTGCCCGCGATCACGTTGCCGTGCACCGTACTGCTGCTGCCCAGAGTGATATCGCCGCCGATATAGCTGTCTTGCTGATAGTGTCCGGCGAGATAGGCGATATTGCCGCTGCTCTGGCTGGTGAACTGCTGTGTGGGCAGGTCGCAGTAATCGGTCGGATATTGGGCAGGGTAATTCTTGTTGGCGCATACCTCGGCGTAGCCGATGTAATTGACGGCATAGGTCTGGTGGTTATCCTTGGTCTGGATATTGCCGCTGGCGATAAAGCTGTTGAAGTACTTGCCGTTGCTGGCGATCAGGTTGCCGTCGAACCAGGCGATGCCGGGTGCCAGATCATTTCCCTCCAGCAGCCAGTCGCCCTTGCTGCTGACGCTCAGGCAACTGTTGTAGTCCGAGTAGCCACGACACAGCCGGCCGGCCGCCGCGACGGTACATTTGTTCTGGCCGTCGGTTTTGCTGCACAGATAGTTCTCGCGACCGTCCTGGTTTTTGCCGACAAAATAGTCACCGTCTGCAATGCCGTTGATCGCGCGCACGCGCACGCGGATTTTGCCGCTGACGTCGCGGGTGAACAGATAGTGCGCCAGGCTTCTATAGTCGTTGGCATCCACCTTCTGCTTGCGGATGGAAACCGGCGTCAGTACCGGCAGCGGTACTTGCAGGCCGGGGACGAGCTGTACCTTGATGTCACTATTGTTCTTGTTGTAATTGGCACTGCCACCCACCTGGGCATTGAGCCGGCCACCCCATCCTTCGATCGTGAGGTCGCCTTCGGTTTTCAGCGAGGTAATCGGATTGCTGGTCCTGCTGACCACCGCGCCTTGCGTTTCTATCGTGCCCAGCGAGCTGCCGCCGTTGGTGATGGCAATATTACCCATAGCCTGCAACTGGTCGGTGCGGGTGCTGCCGATGCTGGCACTGCCGTTGGCCTGCGCCAGCCCGATTTGGGCACTGTCGATCGTGATCAGGTCGGCCAGTGTGGTGATGCGCTGGTACTGGCCATTGGCGACGGTGATATTGCCGTTGGCGTTCAGGACATTGACGCGCTGGTTGCCGTTGATGGTAATGCTGCCGGTGGCCAGCAGCGTGTCTATGCCTTGTACCGAGCCGTTCAGTGTCACATTGCCATCGACCGTCAGCTTGGCATCCTTGCCGCCGATGATGTTGATGGCGCCGCTCAGGTTCAGGTCGTGGTTGATTTGCAGCGCGTGATCTTCTTCTAGCGGAGGCGTGGACGTTGACGCGAACTGTCTTTGCACCTTGACGCTGCTGCCGTCGAAGTGACCGCTGCTGATCACCTGCAATTGCGTGC